>JAAYKT010000160.1 GCA_012522255.1 Clostridiales bacterium | reverse complement strand
CCTCCTTGTATAATTAATATAGTTTCAAACAGTGAAAGAAATCACTGCTTAACTTGCAAATCTAATAGGTTATCAAATCCTATTTTTAATCTAGTAACTTCTAAATATCAGACATAATTTTGGTTTCATATATTAAACAAATTGCCAGCTTTAGTTGGCCTGAATCTTGACATAATGTATAATATTAACCGGACTTGGAGGGTTAATGTAACTCCTCCTGGGACGGACCATATGGGCCGATTACCCGTTTGAAAGAGTATTGATCCATTCCGGTAAGTCTATATGTTTTGGCTGGTTGAGGCCGGCTTTTTAGCTGGTTCCTCGTGTCACATGCAAGGTTGTATACTTACACGGGACGGAATGGATGCTTAAGTCTAATTATTTTGAAAGAGGTGTTAGCAGTGAACTTTAAACCCATTGCCGGTATTGATGTGGGCAAATTCTTTAGTGAGATGGCTATTCTCTCACCATCTAATGAAGTAATTGCCCGAATGAAGATTAATCATGATTCCAATGATGATGTTAAAAGGGCTGTTAATTTATTAAAAAAAACGGAAAAAGATTTTGGTTCAAAGCCCTTCGTCGTTATGGAATCAACCGGGCATTATCACAAAATCCTTTTCCAGTCCCTTAATTCGTTTGGATTTGAGGTCTGTATCATTAACCCAATCCAAGCTAATTGTATCAAAAATATTGGGATAAGGAAAGTAAAAAATGATAAGGTTGATGCCCAAAAAATTGCCCTGTTGCATAGGTTCCAAAATCTAAGTGCTACAAGTATACCCAACCAGGATATTGAGTGTTTAAAAGGCCTTTGCCGTCAGTATTATAAGTTAAGTGATGAGCTTACCATGTATAAAAATAGGTTAACCGGTGTTATAGACCAGCTTATGTTAAATTTTAAAGATGTTTTTTCGGATGTTTGCTCCAAAACTGCTCTTGCTGTTTTAGAAAAATTTTCATCTCCTGCTGCTATAATTAAAGCCAACAGGAATAAACTAATTAATATTATAAAAGTTACTTCTCATAAAAGCATTGATTGGGCTACTAAAAAGTATGATCTATTGGTTTTAAAGGCTAAGGAATTTAAGTCCTTAAGTGTTGATAATACTACAAATATCACTATGCTTAGGGTATATATATCTATGGTTAAAAATCTTAAGGACAATCTTGAAATAGTTCTTAAAACCATTCGGCAGCTTATTGACGATGATCTTAAAAAGGATGTACCATCATTTTCCAAGACTCTTCAGTTGCTTCAAAGTATTCCCGGTATTGGTCTACTTACAGCTGCTACTATTTTAGCTGAAATCGGAGATTTTTCGGCTTTTGCAAAGCCTAAAAAGCTAGCTGCTTTCTTTGGTATAGATCCTTCCGTAAGGCAATCCGGAGAGTTTACCGGTACTCGCAATAAAATGTCTAAAAGAGGCTCCAGGCTTTTAAGAAGGGTGCTATATACCACAGCTCTCGCCAATATCCGAAGCAAAAGAAATAAGGAAGCTATTAATCCGGTTTTAATGGATTATTATAAAAAGAAATCCCAGTCTAAAGCAAAAAAAGTTGCTATAGGTGCTGTAATGCATAAGCTCGTTTATATAATCTTTGCAGTTATGAGGGATTCAAAGCCTTTTGAATTGCGTGATCCCAAAGTGCATGCTCAAATGCTTACTGTAAAAAATACTGCGGCGTGATTATTTTTATGCCCGATATTTAGTTTTCAAGGTTCATAATTTGTTTTTAACCAGCTATTCTAATTCTTTTCTATAAGGGTGGTTTATTAATTGTGCTTTCTTTTGGCTTATTTATGCAAGAATCATGTTTAAAATATTTCAAAAATATTTATTAAAACCTCTTGACTTTAATTAGCTGGTCTTT
>JAAYKT010000159.1 GCA_012522255.1 Clostridiales bacterium | reverse complement strand
ATTGTATATTATGGAAATATTTGTTGACTAATAAATCAAAATGATGTAAAATTGATTAAAATAAATATCAAGGAGCGTATAAAATGGCAATAAGAAAAAATATAAGTATATCAGAAGAGACAGCAAAATGGTATGAAGACAAAGCTAAAGAAATTGGAACAACTCAATCAGCGTTAATGTCAATAGCTTTAAATGATTACATTAAACAAGACAATGCATTGAAGACAATGTCAAATATCATGATTGAAATGAAAAGACTTCAAGATGTGAAAGACGAGCTTTCCGGGGCTTAGGAGGGGGGGCACTTGTGTTAACGGTGGGGCCCCGTACGGTGCCTGGGGGAAGCTTCCTTATTAACTTGATTATACGTATATATTACGAGAAAATAAAATGGCAAAAGAGGTGAAGAATTGAACAAAAATCGTAATTTTAAGGTCAAAAAAATTGATAATATAAAAGTACCTGAAAATGCTAATATTAGGGTAAAGATAACAGGAAACATAATGGAACTAATGTATTCAGAAAAGCAAGCTTTAGGACAAATATATATCAAGAAAATAAATGGTCATGAATATGTTTATTTGAGAACTGGGGAAGTATTTAAATATGAGAAAATAGATAATAGGTCACAAAATTTAGATAGTGTAAGACGTTCTCTTGGTCGACTTCGGGATTACATAAATACAAATGTTGTAGACGTAACAAAATGCAAATGGGTAACGCTTACTTATGCTGAAAATATGACAGATACAACCAGGCTATATAAGGATTATGATAAATTTAGAAAACGACTACAATATAAATTTGGTAAATTTGAATACATCATAGCATGTGAGCCTCAGGGCCGAGGAGCTTGGCATATACATATGTTAATGATATTCCCTGGCAAAGCTCCATACATACCAAATAATGAAATGGCAGCCACCTGGTCGCATGGTTTTACAGTAACAAAGAAACTTGATGAGAACATTTCAAATATTGGAGCCTATTTAACAGCATATCTGGGGGACTTTGATTTTTCAGAATTGGACAAGTTATCAGGTCAAGAGCTTCAGCAAATGCAAGGAAAACAAATTAAGGATGTAGAAGTGCTGCAGCCAAACGGAATGAAAACACCAAAGAAAATAATTAAAGGCGGTCGGCTTCATATGTATCCGGCACATTTCAATTTATATCGTTGTTCCAGGGTAATAAGAGCTCCGGACATAACAAAGGAAATAGAAAAAGATGTGCAAAAAAAGATAAAGGCAAGCTCCGCAAAGCTCACCTTTGAAAAAACAATCAGCATACAAGACGCTGATGCCGGGTACCAAAACACTCTGAATTATAGATATTATAATTCAATAGCAGAGTGTTTGCAAGCCTTAAATTAAGCTCCTTTCATTTAAATATATATAAATGGCTCTTATGCGATAAAAAAATCGTTTAAGGGCCATTTTATTGCCTTGCGTTTCATTTTAATTCGCGTGTTATGTTGATAATATATATAACTAATAGTAATATAACTAATAGTAATAAAAATACCTTTAATTATTAACGAGGTTAGGCAATGGTGCTCCAGCAAAAGAGGCGAACAATTAAAAAAAAATAAAAACAACCTGCCGCTTTAGCGGCAGTTGTTTTTTTTAT
>JAAYKT010000003.1 GCA_012522255.1 Clostridiales bacterium | reverse complement strand
TATTTCCGCCTATAAGCCAAAAGAGAGTTTCAAAAACCAATTCCTTGAAAAACTGGGCACTGAGGAAACCGTATGGTCTTTTATTAGAGAACATTTGGATAAATTACCCATAGTAGTGAAGTAAGACAATAAGATAGAAATAGTAAGGGAAAGAGAGGCTTTTCTTTTGTTCGACAGGATGGTGGCATATCATATAATGTCTGGTATTGCGGTGCCAATAGATGCTGCGGATTTATATAAGGGATTGGAAGAAAAATTCCTGAAAAGGGATGGCATGTATTTTCTCCATGATCAGATTAATGAATATGACAATATAAGAATTGAAACAGAGGTTGAAACCATCCAATTTTCTATGTTTGTGAACGATGAAAAATCCGCCATAGCATGGTTATACCATCAATTAGAAGAGCCCCAAACCTATAGTGATATTCAACCTAAGTTTATGAAAGAAGCAAAGGCTGCTAAGTACGAAAAAATGCCTGAATTGGGAGAATTGCTTGAAGAAAACTTTTTACAGGACGAAAAAGGCAGATGGTATATACCGGATACCACAAAAGCCGGGGACATAATAAAGCTTAGGGAAAAAAGATTGCTCAAGGAGTTTACCGAATATCTGGAGGGTAAGGGAAAATTGAAACAATTTAGAGCCGAGGCAGTGAGGGCCGGATTTGCAAAATTATGGCAAGATAAAGATTATAAAAGTATTGTTAGGGTAGGAAATAGATTACCCGAGGCTGTCATCCAGGAAGATGATAAGCTTCTTATGTATTATGATACGGCTCTCAGTAGATTGGAGTGATACTTTTGTTTTCTGTCGGTGATTTTGCCTATGATTTGATCAGGTATGAAAAAGTAGAAATACTTGATAAAAGCGCTATATGGGGTTTTCTTTCTTACAGGGTTTATAACCTATTTTCCAAGGAAATATATAAGCTAAACTCCGAACAATTAGGTTTACATTTGCCGGGATTACATTATGACGAAAATTTTGTCAGGTATATATCTATCCTTGGCAAAATTAAACAAGAAGTTTCTCATGGTGTATTATCGGCAATTGGCAAGGGAGTTATTCCGTTGCCTCATCAGCATTATGTTCTTAAGAGGGCATTATCGGGCAATAGTATCAGGTATATTTTGGCTGATGAAGTGGGCTTGGGTAAAACCATAGAAGCGGGCATGATAATAAAAGAATTGAAGGCACGGGGTTTGGTTAAAAGGATATTGATTGTTTGCCCTAAAGGCTTGGTTACACAATGGGAACAGGAGATGATTGAAAAGTTTGGTGAGAGGTTTCATACTATTTTGCCATCCGAACATGACACTATAAAAAAGATAACGGGCACTGATGATATTTACGGGCAATTTGAACAGGTTATAAGTCCTATGGATTCTATAAAACCTTTGGAATGTAGAACAGGTTGGACAAAGGAAAAAATAGAACAGTATAACGAAGAAAGAATCTTGGCCATTGTCAATGCAGGCTGGGATATAGTTATAATTGACGAAGCTCATAGGGTGGCAGGCAGTTCCGGAGAGATTTCAAGGCATAAATTAGGGAAATTATTGGCAAAGTCATCTCCTTACTTATTGCTGCTTACTGCCACACCTCATTCGGGCAAAACAGAACCATTCTTAAGACTTATCAGGCTTTTGGATGAGGAGGCTTTTCCAAATTACAAAGCAATTATCAAGGAACAGGTGGCACCTTTTGTTATACGGAATAAAAAAAGAGGAGTTATAGATAATGAAGGAAATAGACTGTTTAAAAAGAGGTATACGAAGATTATAGAAATTAAATGGGATGAACGGCATGCGATGCAAAAAGAATTATACGAGATGGTTACTGAATATGTACGAAACGGATATAATAAAGCGTTTAAAGAAAAGAAATATTATATAGGGTTTTTGATGGTACTGATGCAAAGGCTTGTAACCAGCAGCACTGCTGCAATTATAGAGAGCTTGGAAAGAAGAATAGAGATACTAAGAACCCAAAAAGCGTTAATAAGCAACTTATCTTTCGAAGATTTGATTGAAGCCAATTTGGAGGACAAATTGGACGAGGGGCTGGAAGTAGCATCTATTGATATAGAGGCTGAGATATCGGAGCTAACTGTAATTTTGAATTTAGCAAAACAGGCAGTTTATCAGTACCCGGATACAAAAGTGGAAGCTCTGCTTTATAT
>JAAYKT010000158.1 GCA_012522255.1 Clostridiales bacterium | reverse complement strand
TTATTCCTCTTTCTTTTTCTTCCGGTGCTTTATCTATTTCGTCATATTTGGTCACTGTTGCTCCGCCGAATTTTGACAATACCAACGTAATCGCCGCTGTCAATGTTGTCTTGCCATGGTCTACGTGACCTATGGTTCCTATGTTTACATGGGGTTTGGTTCTTTCATATTTTGCTTTTGCCATTTTGTATCCTCCTCATAATCCATTTTTATTATTTAAAATTTATTTATCTGGATAAAATTTTGTCTGTTATATTCTTGGGAACTTCCTCAAAATGATTCATTTCCATAGTATAAGTCCCTCTGCCCTGGGTTTTTGATCTTAAGTCAGTAGCGTATCCGAACATTTCGGCCAAGGGTACAAATCCCTTTACTATTTGAGCTCCGGCTCTAACATCCATACCCTCAATTTTCCCTCTTCTGGCATTAATATCCCCCATTACATCACCCAAATATTCTTCGGGTATAGTCGCTTCAACTTTCATAATCGGCTCTAACAGTACAGGATTTGCTTTTTTCATAGCATCTTTAAAAGCCATTGAACCCGCTATTTTAAATGCCATTTCTGATGAGTCCACTTCATGAAAAGATCCGTCATACAATGTAACTTTTACATCAATTACATTATAACCACCTAATACACCATTTTGTAATGCATCTTCAACACCTGCCTGGACAGAAGATATATATTCTTTGGGAATAACTCCCCCGACAATTTTATTTACAAATTCAAAACCGCCTCCGGCTTCTTGCGGTTCCACCTCAAGCCATACATGACCATATTGTCCTTTTCCACCGGATTGCCTTATAAACTTACCTTCAGATTTAACCTTGCCTTTAATGGTTTCCTTATAAGCAACTTGCGGTTTGCCCACATTTGCATCTACTCTGTACTCCCTCAGCATCCTGTTAACAATTATCTCCAAATGGAGTTCTCCCATTCCTGCAATAATTGTCTGGCCTGTTTCATCATTTGTATAAGTCCTGAATGTAGGGTCTTCTTCTGACAATTTGGATAAAGCAATACTCATTTTATCTTGGCCTGCTTTTGTCTTTGGCTCAATAGCTACAGATATTACCGGTTCCGGAAACTGCATTGATTCAAGTATTATCTGATTTTCTTCTGAACACAACGTGTCTCCGGTTGTCGTGTCTTTTAAACCCACAACAGCCGCAATATCTCCTGTATGAACCTCAGGCATATCTTCCCTATGGTTCGCATGCATTTGCAGTATTCTTCCCATTCTTTCCCGTTTACCTTTTGTAGAATTATATATATAGGACCCAGCCTTAAGTTTACCCGAATAAACCCTGAAGAATGCTAATTTTCCTACATAAGGGTCAACCATAATCTTGAACGCCAGAGCAGAAAAAGGTTCCTCATCTGATGCATGTCTGATCAATTTTTCATTGCCGTCAACAGATGTTCCCTCTATTGGAGGGATATCAAGTGGGGAAGGTAAATAATCGACTACTGCATCCAAAACCAATTGAACACCTTTGTTCTTATAGGATGAACCGCATAAAACCGGTGTTATCTGATTATCTATCGTACCTTTTCTTATAGCTTTTTTTATCAGCTCTTCTTCTATTTCCTCATTTTCAAGGTATTTCATCATAAGGTCTTCATCTTGCTCAGAGGCAGATTCTATCATTTTATCCCTATAATCTTTAGCTAATTCCATTAAGTCAGCGGGTATGTCTGTTTCTTCTATTTCTTGTCCCATATCATCTTTATAGATTTCGGCTTTCATTTTAATAAGATCAATTATACCGATAAAACTATCTTCTTTTCCTATAGGTAACTGAACGGGTACTGCATTAGTCTTAAGTCTGTCTTTTAGCATTTCTACAGTTTTTAAGAAATCTGCACCCATTATATCCATTTTGTTTACATAAGCAATTCTTGGTACGCGATATTTGTCTGCCTGTCGCCATACTGTTTCCGATTGTGGTTCTACGCCGCCTTTTGCACAAAAAACCGCAACAGTCCCATCTAATACCCTCAGAGATCTTTCTACCTCAACGGTGAAGTCAACGTGCCCCGGTGTATCTATAATGTTTATACTAAAACTCTTCCATTTTGCAGTAGTAGCAGCAGAAGTAATGGTTATACCTCTTTCCTGTTCCTGCTCCATCCAGTCCATAGTCGCCGAACCTTCATGAGTTTCCCCTACCTTATGAGTCCTTCCTGTGTAATACAGGATTCTTTCCGTTGTGGTGGTTTTACCGGCATCTATATGGGCCATGATTCCGATGTTTCTTATATTTTCAAGTGAAAACTGCCTAGGCACTGATATCCCCCTCTCTGTAGCAAGAATAGTAACTGTTTAATGTAAACAATCCAATATTTATAAGTTTTTTATATTTCATTATTTTTAATCAATCCTAAATACAATCTGTTTTGAGATCAGATTACCATCTGTAATGAGCAAAAGCCTTGTTGGCTTCGGCCATTTTGTGGGTATCTTCTCTTTTTTTAATGCTTGAACCGGTATTATTGGCTGCATCAAGTATCTCTCCTGCCAGCCTTTCTCTCATAGTTCTTTCGCCTCTTTTTCTTGAGTAATCAACAATCCATCTCATACCCAAAGCCTGCCGCCTGTCAGGCCTGACTTCAATCGGCACTTGATATGTGGCACCGCCTATTCTTCTTGCCTTAACTTCCAATACGGGCATTACATTATTCATTGCAGCTTCAAATACTTCCAAAGGTTCCTTGCCTGTTTTGTTTCTTATAATTTCGAATGCACCGTATACTATCTTTTGTGATACACCTTTTTTACCATCAAACATTATATGATTAATAAGTTTTGTTACAATCTTATCATTATATAACGGATCCGGCAAAACATCTCTTTTAGGTATAAATCCTTTTCTTGGCACTTTTCTTCCCTCCTGACAAATCAATATTTCATCGGTACTCGGCACGTATATGCCGTGGTGCGCAAATATATTTTACACGAAAAGTCGTGATATTATTTCGCACTTATTATTTTTTTGGCATTTTGGCTCCATATTTGGATCTGCCTTGCTTTCTGTTTGTTACACCTGCAGTATCCAAAGTTCCTCTTATAATATGATACCTGACACCCGGTAAGTCTTTTACTCTTCCACCTCTTATAAGAACAACGGAGTGCTCCTGCAAGTTGTGTCCTATACCGGGAATATAACCCGATACCTCAATACCGTTTGTCAACCTGACTCTCGCAATTTTTCTTAGTGCAGAGTTCGGCTTCTTAGGTGTTGTTGTTTTTACAACAGTGCAAACTCCTCTTCTTTGAGGGCATTCCATCAGCGCCGGTGAGTCAGACTTATAAGTAACCTCTTTTCTGCCTTTCCTGATTAACTGATTGATTGTTGGCATACATCACACCTCCTTTTACATATATATCTAAACATACCCCGTTTAATAGGGGTATGTTTCAGTCTTTTAATAAAGATGCTGTCGAAGCTTTGACCTCAATACCACACGCCTCCCCAAGTTCCTTCATGGTATTAACGTATATAATTTCTATATCCTTACCATTGCTTTCTTTAAGTATATTATTTTTAATATGGTCATCAGCATCTTTTGCCACATATACTTTTCGGACTTTGTTTTCCTTAATTGCCCTTATTGTTTGTTTTAACCCTATTATCCTTTTTTTTGAGGCTTTTAATCCATCCATATAATACCTCCTTGCATTAAAAGAATACCGGTTTTAACACACCTGCTTATTTTATCACTTAAATCATTTTCATGTCAATGCTAAGATTTTTGTTATTTTATGCTTTTATATACTTATTCCTTCCATTGGATTCTGTACAGGTGCTTCTTCATCGTCAAGACTTTCTTCATTTTGAGTTATATCTTCATTTGCAAATTTAATTCCGACATCTTTGTATCTTTTCAATCCTGTACCTGCGGGTATCAATTTACCTATTATGACATTTTCTTTGAGTCCCACAAGAGGATCCTCCTTACCTTTTATCGAAGCCTCTGTAAGCACGCGCGTGGTTTCTTGGAATGAAGCTGCAGATAAGAATGAATCCGTCGCAAGGGAGGCTTTCGTAATGCCCAAAAGCACCCTTTTGCCAGAAGCCCTTTTCCCGCCCTGTTCCGCAATTGCATTATTTTCTTCTTCATATTTAAAAATATCAAATAATCCACCGGGCAATAAATCGGTATCCCCCGCATCATCTATTTTAACTTTTCTAAGCATTTGCCTTACTATGACCTCTATGTGTTTATCGGCAATATCGACTCCCTGAAGCCTGTAAACCCTTTGCACTTCCTGTAGCAGGTAAGTTTGAACACCTACCACACCTTTAATCTTCAATATGTCGTGAGGGTTCACGGAACCTTCCGTTATTTCATCTCCCGCTTCTATTACATCACCATCAACTACTTTAACCCTTGAACCATAAGGAATACCGTAGTTTCTGCTTTCTCCGTCTTCATCCGTAACAGTTACTTCTTTTTTCTTTTTATTTGAATCATTAATCTTTACAGTACCTGAAATTTCAGATATTATTGCCAGCCCTTTAGGCTTTCTTGCTTCAAATAATTCCTCCACCCTTGGCAGACCCTGAGTGATGTCATCTCCTTCAACGTAGGCACCGCCTGTATGGAAAGTTCTCATGGTCAACTGGGTCCCGGGTTCGCCTATGGATTGAGCTGCTATTATACCGACAGCTTCCCCAATACTTACCATATCCCCGATTGCCAAGTTGACTCCATAGCATTTCGCACACACACCGTATCTGGAACGACAATTCAGTATGGAACGAATATATACGCTTTTAACACCTGCATCTACAATCTTCTTTGCCATTTCGTCTGTAATCAAAATGTCCTTTTTAACTATAACCAACCCGGTCTTTGGATGTATTACATCATTTATAGTGAACCTGCCGATTAGTCTGTCTTCCAATTTTTCAATAATTTCATCACCGTCTCTGATTTCAGAAACCCAGAGTCCTTCTTCCGTGCCGCAATCATCTTCCCTGACTATTACTTCCTGGCTCACATCCACCAGACGTCTGGTTAAGTAACCTGAGTCTGCAGTTCTAAGTGCGGTATCCGCAAGTCCTTTTCTGGCTCCGTGAGTAGATATGAAAAATTCAAGTACATTTAAACCTTCTCTGAAATTTGCCCTTATAGGTATTTCTATTATCATTCCGGATGTATTTGCCATAAGACCCCTCATTCCCGCAAGTTGTCTTATCTGATTTACGCTGCCTCTTGCACCGGAGTTTGCCATCATATACACCGGGTTCAATCTATCCAAGTATTTCATAAGAGCATTTGTTATATTTTCTGTTGTATCCTGCCAGGTTTCTATAACTTGTTCATATCTTTCGTTATCAGATATAAGCCCTCTTCTGAAAAGTCTCTCTATGCTATCTATTTTTGAATCAGACTCTGATAAAAGCTCCTTCTTTTCTTTTGGAATGGCTATATCCGTGACACCAATAGTTATGGCTCCCTTTGTCGCGAAATTAAAACCTATTCTTTTAATTTCGTCCAAAACCACAGCTGTTTTTGAAGCCCCATATTTCCTATAGCATTTATCTACTATTTCACCTAACATTTTTTTATCTACAGGTTTCGGCTTTCCGTCATTTTCCCGAGGATCATATTCCAGAGCAAACATATTTTCTTCTATTGTTCTGTCAACAAATCCTATATTTTGAGGAACAGATTCATTAAATATAAATCTGCCCGCAGTATTTTCTATGATTTTGGTTCTTTTTTGACCATTAAATTCGCGTTCTATCCTTACTTTTACCATAGCATGAAGTCCAATTTCCCCTAACTGATATGCCATAAGCATCTCGTTATAATTGGAAAAAATCCTGCCTTCTCCCTTTTCACCAGATACATGTATTGTCAGATAGTAAATACCCATAACCATATCCTGAGTAGGGCTTACCACCGGCCTGCCGTCTTTAGGAGCCAATATATTATTGGATGAAAGCATCAAAAATCTTGCTTCTGCTTGGGCTTCAACGGACAAGGGTACATGAACCGCCATCTGGTCACCGTCAAAATCGGCATTGTATGCAGTGCAAACAAGAGGATGAAGTTTAAGAGCCCTTCCTTCCACCAGTACCGGTTCAAATGCCTGTATGCCCAATCTGTGTAAAGTAGGAGCACGGTTTAATAATACAGGATGCTCTTTTATAACTTCTTCCAAAACATCCCATACTTCCGTCTTAACTCTTTCCACCATGCGTTTGGCGCTCTTTATATTATGTGCAAGTCCATCATTGACCAGTTTTTTCATAACGAAGGGTTTGAATAATTCCAAAGCCATTTCCTTGGGTAACCCGCATTGATAAAGCTTAAGATCCGGGCCTACGACGATAACAGACCTACCGGAATAGTCAACACGTTTTCCTAATAAATTCTGTCTGAATCTTCCCTGTTTACCTTTGAGCATATCGGATAAAGATTTAAGAGGTCTGTTTCCGGGTCCTGTAACGGGACGTCCCCGCCTGCCGTTATCAATAAGGGCATCCACGGCCTCTTGAAGCATTCTTTTTTCATTTCTGACTATTATATCAGGTGCCTGTAAATCCAAAAGTCTTTTTAATCTGTTATTTCTATTTATTACCCTGCGATACAAGTCATTAAGGTCTGAAGTAGCAAATCTGCCACCGTCTAACTGTACCATTGGCCTTAAATCCGGTGGAATTACAGGAATCACATCAAGAATCATCCATTCAGGTTTATTTCCGGATTTTCTAAAGGCTTCTACAACTTCAAGTCTCCTGACAGTACGCAACTTTTTTTGCCCGGTACTTTCTTTTAAATCCACTCTCAAATCTTTTGACAGGGCATCCAAATCTATTACTTCCAAAAGTTCTTTAACAGCCTCGGCACCCATGCCTACTCTGAACTTGTTATGTCCGTATTTTTCTATAGCTTCCCTATATTCTTTCTCATTTAAAAGTTGTTTTACAGATAAACCTGTTTCCCCGGCATCAACTACAATATAGGACGCAAAATACAGTACCTTTTCCAAGGCTCTCGGCGACATGTCAAGCAGAAGGCCCATACGACTCGGTATACCTTTAAAGTACCATATATGAGATACAGGGGCAGCCAATTCTATATGCCCTATTCTTTCTCTTCTCACTTTGGCTTTTGTCACTTCAACGCCGCATCTGTCACAAATAATACCTTTGTACCTAATTCTTTTATATTTCCCGCAATGACATTCCCAATCTTTTGTTGGACCAAAAATCCTTTCGCAAAACAAACCTTCTTTTTCCGGTTTTAGAGTCCTGTAGTTGATAGTCTCAGGTTTTTTCACTTCACCTTTTGACCACTCCCTGATGTTTTCAGGGGAAGCCAATCCGATTTTTAGAGATTCAAAATTATTTAATTCCAACAAGGGCTCTTCTCTCCCTTCCTTAATAGTCTTCTTCTTCATCAATATTTTCTGTTCCCTTATCCTCTATTTCTTCTTCAATTATCAAATCGTCTATATCCAAGTCAAATTCAAAGTCATCTGCCTCATCGTTATAGTCATCATAAAGGTTTTCTTTTTCCTCTTCCTTTACGCTCTTATAAGGAATATTTGATAGATCCATATCATCTCTTACTTCCATCTCATTGCTTATATCGTCCAGATTATCATCAACAGATTCTTTAATTGTAATTTCTTCTTTCTCTTCGGTGAACACCTTTACATCAAGTGCCAAGCTTTGAAGCTCTTTTATCAGCACTTTGAATGACTCCGGCACTCCGGGTTCAGGTATGTTCTCACCTTTTACTATGGATTCATAGGTTTTTACCCTTCCGACCACATCGTCGGATTTAACTGTGAGTATCTCCTGAAGTGTATGAGCAGCTCCATAGGCTTCAAGAGCCCATACCTCCATTTCCCCAAACCGCTGACCGCCAAACTGCGCTTTTCCACCCAGCGGTTGCTGAGTAACCAAGGAATAAGGGCCTGTTGACCTGGCATGTATTTTATCATCTACCAAATGCAGAAGTTTTAGAATATACATATATCCTACGGTAATAGGATTGTCAAAGTATTCTCCTGTCCTGCCATCCCTAAGCTCTATTTTTCCTGTTCTGTCCAGGGTTATATCATCCAGCGGATTCTCTCCGAAACTCTCTATTAATTCTTCAACACTTTTCTTGCTACTCAAGTCTGCGGCCTTTATTTTATCCTTTACAGCCGTTAACCTTTCGTCAATACTAAAAATCCTGTCCTTTAGATAATCCTCTATTATTTCCAGGTTTGATTTTGTATCAACTATATAATCAGTATCATTTTCTGATAAAACTAATTGATCTTTTATCATTTTTAATTGTTTTTTCACTTGTATGACCTTGTTCGCCATCTCTAAAGTATCCATTATTTCGTTCTCATTGGCTCCGTCAAATACCGGTGTTGAAATTCTCCAGCCCAAGGCTTTGGCAGCTAAACCGAGATGAACCTCAAGTACCTGTCCGATATTCATACGGGACGGTACTCCCAACGGATTCAGCACTATTTCCAAAGGTGTGCCATTGGGTAAGAATGGCATATCTTCTTCAGGAAGTATTCTTGAAATAACACCTTTATTACCGTGCCTCCCCGCCATTTTATCTCCAACGGAAATCTTTCTTTTTTGAGCTATATACACCCTCACCAATTGATTGACTCCCGGTGGAAGCTCATCTCCATTTTCCCTCGTAAAAACTTTTACATCTACAACTATACCGGCTTCTCCATGGGGAACCCTCAGTGAAGTATCTCTTACTTCCCTGGCTTTTTCACCGAATATTGCTCTTAAAAGCCTTTCCTCCGCAGTAAGTTCCGTTTCTCCCTTTGGAGTCACTTTTCCTACTAAGATATCACCGGTTCTGACTTCAGCACCTATTCTGATAATTCCGCGGTCGTCCAAATCCTTTAACGCTTCTTCCCCAACATTGGGAATATCCCTGGTTATTTCTTCGGGGCCAAGTTTTGTATCCCTGGCTTCGGCTTCATATTCCTCTATATGAATTGATGTGAAAACATCTTCTTTTACCAGTTTCTCACTTATAAGGATAGCATCCTCATAATTATAACCTTCCCAGGTCATAAAACCGATAAGTACATTTTTCCCAAGGGCTATCTCACCCAAATCTGTAGATGGCCCATTTGCTATAACCTCACCTTTTTTTACTTCCTCACCTTTTCTTACATAAGGCCTTTGGTTAATGCAAGTTCCCTGATTGGACCTGGAAAATTTCAATAACTGATACTTATCTTTCAAACCATCATCATTTTTAATAGTTATTTCATTAGAGCTGACTCTTTCGACTACGCCCGAATTTATGGCTTTAACAACTACTCCCGAATCGGCGGCAGCTTTATATTCCATACCCGTACCCACGATAGCACCCTCAGGCATAATAAGCGGAACTGCCTGCCTTTGCATGTTGGAACCCATCAGCGCACGGTTGGCATCATCGTTTTCCAAGAAAGGTATCATAGCTGTGGCCACCGAAACTACCTGTTTTGGTGATACGTCCATATACTCCACCTCTGATACCGGCACCACAATTATTTCATGTCTTATCCGGGCAGCGACTCTTTTATCTATAAAATGCCCCTCTGCATCCAAAGGTTCGTTGGCTTGTGCAACTACATATTCATCTTCCACATCCGCTGTAACATATACGATTTCTTCCGTTACAACCTTCTCTCCGTTTTCATCTGTTTTTACAACCCGATAGGGTGCTTCAATAAAACCATATTCGTTTATCCTTGCATAAGTACTCAAACTCCCTATCAAACCAATATTCGGACCTTCAGGTGTCTCAATCGGGCACATCCTACTGTAGTGCGAATGATGCACGTCTCTGACTTCAAAACCGGCTCTTTCTCTGGAAAGGCCTCCCGGTCCCAAAGCAGACAACCTTCTTTTATGAGTCAATTCCGCCAAAGGGTTAGTTTGATCCATAAACTGTGACAGCTGGCTGCTGCCAAAAAATTCTTTTATAGCTGCGGATACAGGCCTTATATTTATGAGCTGCTGAGGTGTTACCAAATCAACATCCTGGATGGTCATTCTTTCTCTAACAACTCTTTCCATTCTCGACAGGCCAATCCTGAATTGATTTTGCAACAGCTCTCCAACAGATCTGAGCCTTCTATTGCCTAAATGATCTATATCATCAACATTTCCTATGCCGTATATGATATTTAAAGCATAGGATACAGAAGCTACAATGTCATCCTTAACTATATGTTTGGGGATTAATTCATTTATCCTGTTTTTTATCTCATCTATGATTTCATTTTCAGAATTATAATCTTTCAATATTTCATTAAGCACCGACAAATTAACCGGTTCCTTTATATCCAATTGTGATATATCAAAAGATAAATATTCATTTATATCTACCACATTATTGCCTACAACTTTTACTCCATTACCCTCTTCTACCTCCACAAATACTTCATTAATACCGGCATTTTGTATTGCTCGGGCTTTTTCTCTGTCAAGTTTATCTCCTGCCTTTGCCAAAACTTCTCCGGTACTTGGCAGAATTATTTCTTTAAATAGTTTTTGACCATTTAATCTTGAGGATAATGATAGCTTTTTATTAAATTTATACCTTCCAACCTTGGCCAGATCATACCTTCTTGCATCGAAAAACAGTGTTTCAATAAGTGACCTTGCACTTTCCACTGTTGGCGGTTCACCTGGCCGTAGGCGCCTATACACTTCTATTAAACCTTCTTCGGCACTTTTGGTAGTATCTTTTAAAAGAGATGCGGTTATTCTTTCGTCCTCGCCTAAAACATCTTTTATCTGCTGTTCCGTTCCATAGCCGAGAGCTCTTAAAAATACGGTTATGGGTATTTTCCTTGTTCTGTCAATCCTAACCCACATCACGTCGTTTGAATCCATTTCGTATTCCAACCAAGCCCCTCTGTTGGGAATAACCGTTGCAGAATGCAACCTTTTGCCTGACTTGTCTATTGACTCGCTATAATACACCCCGGGAGACCTAACCAACTGACTGACTATAACCCTTTCAGCACCATTAATAATAAAGGTACCCTGTTCTGTCATCAAAGGAAAGTCACCCATAAAGACTTCTTGCTCTTTAACTTCATTATTAGTTTTGTTTGCCAACCTGATTTTTACTTTTAAAGGGGCGGAGTATGTAACGTCCCTTTCCTTACATTCCTCAACATTGTATTTAGGCTTGCCTTCCAAGGAGTAATCGACAAATTCCAAAATAAGGTTCCCACTATAATCCGTTATAGGGGATATGTCATTAAAAACCTCCTTCAAGCCCTCTTTTAAAAACCAGTTATAAGAGTTTTTCTGAACCTCAATAAGGTCCGGCATATCCATTACTTCTTCAATATTTGAGTAGCTCATCCTCACACTTTTCCCAAAAGAAACAGGATGTACCATAAGTTACCC
>JAAYKT010000157.1 GCA_012522255.1 Clostridiales bacterium | reverse complement strand
TTGGTATTGCGTGCAGGTGTATTTATTGTGTCTATTTTTGCTGTACCGGCAGATTCATCTTTAATGAATCAAAGCATGGTGGATAGTCTTGGATTTCTAAAAAATCAATCCTTGCCAGCTCCATTTAATATAACATTCTGGAATGCTTTTAGTGCAGTAATGACAATTGTGATAGCAACATTGGTGTTAAAAAAAGCGAATCGCTTTGTGTGAGGTAATGTATGGAAGGTAATTGGCTTCAGGATTTATTTATAAGAGGATTGGAACAGATAGAACTTGGAGTAAACAAGTTGTATCTGTTGGCACAGACAATAGATACAATACAGTTTACCGAACATACATGGATATATAGCTTTGTAGGATTGATAAGGTATATCCTTGGTGATCCGTTATTTATTGCAATAGCAGTATTCTTTGATATTGGAATTGGGTTTGTGATGTATAAGGTTATAAAAAAGATTATTAACATTATAACATCACTAATACCAGGATTGAAAGGAAAAGTGATTATACCTTAAGGCATTTACCAGAGACTTCTGGATGCATAAAGCGCGCTAATACGGAGAAAGGAGGATACCCTTCTTAGGCGAAGGGTTAAAAAAAGTATGAAGTTGGCAACTAAGTTGGCATCGAAAAAGGTGAGCAAAAAAGTCATTGCGGTGTTTTCTATCGCAATGATGATGCTGATGATGGCAGTACCGGGTTTGTGTACAGAGCCGGAAACTCCAAGTCTTGATATCAATTTTGATATCGAGGAAATGTTCACATGGGCTCAGACAATCATTAACGCTATGTTACCGGTAGTGTACATCATCATGGGCGTAGCGCTTGGCTTTCTCATCATCCGGGCGTTCAAAGCAGCATTTAATTGATCGTAACCAGCAGTACTCCATTGTATCTTTCAAGGCCGGAAGGCTAGAATCTTCCGGCCTTGGGAAAGGAGAAAAGTATTAAGTGGAAACTGTAATAATTCAGAACTATATCATGATAGGCCTGATGATGGTAATAGCATTATTTACCTCTAAGGCAGTTAGGAGACAGTAATGGAACAGACAGCAGCAGTGGTAGTAAACAATGCAGTAACGATGTTAGCGGTAATTCTTGTCGCAAACGCTGCAATGTTTATTGTAGAGAAAATGATATATTTTGCAGTTGAATCCTTCGCTGGAATTAAAACACCGGAAGGATGGCTAAGCAAAATAAAAATAAAGGGTGCTGGACTTGGAAAGAAGGTATCGGAATGACTTATATCTTGGCATTCTTAATTGGATTTATGGTTGTGGTAAAGATTGTTGAAATCTTTACAAACCTGAAAATGGAGGTTTTGCAGTAATGTTTTATGCAATAACCGAACAGGGAGTAAAAAAAGCATATACACGAAAGCAGCTAAACAAAAAACTGAAAGGTATTTTGGAAACTGCGGAGTTTAAGTTCCGAGGTCGGGATGCTGTGACAATTCTAAATGAAAAAGATTTGGAATTTGTACAGGACAAGAGAAGGATAAGTCAGATACCGGTTCAGCAACTTTACAAAAGAGATATGACAAAAGTGTTAATCTTTATTGTCATGCTGCTACAGTTTATTTTACTGATAAAGGGGTGATGTTGTGAATTTGGATTTTGATCGAGACTTTGCGGAATTCGTTCAGAATGATGGCAGGTCTGTAATAACTGAAATACATACAATAATTCCAACACTCTCCCCGGAGCAGCAGCAGGTTCTTAGCAGTCTGATATTCTTTTGTCAAAAATATGATTTGCCTGAATTGAAAAGTTTTATTGACAACTATGGCAAGATGGCAAGAAAGAACAAAAATCTTAATTTTGTTCGTTCTTTCAACTTCAGGAATCTACTTAAAGCTTACAGCATGGAAGAATACATGAGAGGTATAAAGGTGTCAACCCAAAACGTTCAAGGAGGATTGGATAAGTAATGCCAGGGCTTATAGTAGGAGCATATGGATATCAGCGTTCAGGTAAAACGTTAATAGCGTTTTTACTGGCAGAAAAATATTATAAGCTCGGCATTCCGGTATATACCAATATGTTGGTAGATGGTTATATCCATATTGAAAAATTGGATGATATCCCCGTAAATAATACCCCAAAAGTGCTTTTGCTGGATGAAGTGCAATACTTCCTAGATTCAAGGACATGGAATGATAACCAGGAGTCATCAATCTTTTTTAATAGCATAGGCAAAATGAATGTTTTGCTGCTGCTAACAACTATCCATCCTGAGATGGTAGAAAAAAGATTAAGGCAACAGCACAATTACGTTATTCTTGTTAAATCTGATCCGAATTTTATTTACTATCGTATTAAAGACAATGTAAGAGGCACTTATAAGGATTTCACACTAAAAAAAGGACCTGAATTGTTCTGTCGAGTCCGTTACGATACAAATCAAGTGCCCAGTTATGTACGTTGTAATCGTAAAAAATTCAATGAGAAGGTAAGCCAGTGTAATATACAGCGAAAACACAAAAGATTAAGTGAACGGAGCGTGCTGTAATGAAAGCAGCAGCAGAAAACATGACAACAGAAGTAAACAACGAAGTTCAAACAGAAAAAACCATGATGGACAAGCTTAATATAATTCTTGGTACCGAAAGAGAGCTGCACGTACTGAAAGGACAGCTTCTCAATCCTGTTATTCTGAAAAAGAAAGATGGTACCGGTCATTATATGGCTTTCCGGCTGAAAACTCTTAGAAATGTTGGTGATGATGAATACAGTCAACGGAACAATATGTATCAAATTATTGTTTCTGAAGAAAAATCGAAAAAAATCACATCGGCATTCTTCAGGGAAAACAAAGACCAGGAAGTGATCTGTTATGTTGATGTTATCAACATGACAAAAAAAGGTCAAAAAGATAGTGTGGTACATTTTAACAATGTGTCGTACTACCTTATCGACATTCAAAAAACCCGGGATATTGGCACAAAAGAGCTCGAAATACCCGGAGAAGTACAGGAGTTATAAAGGGTGTGATAACACCCTTTTTACACCTCAGTAAATTGAAATGGCAATGTTAATAGTTTAAAATTGAAGGTTTGCTTTCTTACCCCTATACGCAAAAGCGCTTTTGGGGTACCCCCACACCCCTTTCCAGGTCTCTCTCTGAAGTATGTTTAGAGAGCCTTTGGAGTGGAATATAAGAGGCTTCGTGGTATTCGAGAGTCTTTGTAGTAGCTTTTTAGAGCCTTTGCTTTTATAAGGTTAGAATCCCTTCGGGATTCTTTTTAGTAATTTCTCTGGAGCGTCTTTGTAGCGTCTTTGCTTTTTTTCGCTCGCCGCTAAGGCAGGCCGGGGTACAATCTTTGTCTTTGGAGTATGCCTCTGGAGCGATTGCCCCGGCGGTGCCCAAGCGTGGTCTCTGGAGTGCTATTGTCAAGGCATAAGCGGTCATGTCTCTAGGGTCGCTCAATTTATACTTGACAACAGCTCTGAACTCTGAAGTGTCTTTGGAGAAGCTCTTGAGTGTCTCTGTTTTTAAGTTGTCCTCCGGAGCTGCCTTTAGTGTCTCTGCAGAGGCCTCTGAAGCATCTACGTTATAATAAGGGTTTCGCCCTGGCGCCCTAAAGGGCGCCTCTCATTCCGAAGCCTCGATTTTCCCCCCACTTAACTCTAGGGGTGTGGGGGTACCCCAAAAGCGCTTTTGCGTATAACGGGGTACCAATAGGGACATTCTCCAGAGACATACTCATAATGTCCCTATTGGTACCCCGTTCAAAGAAAGCGCAACCTTCAAAAAAAATTTAAAAGGGTAGGATGGCGGGGTTTTTCTGCATTGAAAATAAGTGGTGGAAAAACAAAAGTTTAAATTTACTAAAAAAGAAGGTGTAAAAATGTTAAGTGTAACGAATGTAATTATGAAAAGAGAAAAGTATTATCCACATACATTCATATGTCTAGTATGTGGTGAAAGATTAAGGTTTGTTAAAAAGACCAGGACAGTAATATGCAGATATTGTGATTTTTCAGATACAGCAACAGAGGCGGACAAAAAGGAATTTGTAAGTTAAGGAAAATGTTTATTTAAAGGTAACGTTTTCTTTGCCCCCCGCCTTACTAGCAGGGGGGGCAGTAACGCCAGTTACGTCCTCCCCTGCTCATAAAAAAATAAAAAGGAGCTAATGAAATGGTACTTGGAAATATAGATACATTAATAGTTTCATTTGACATAGCGGATTATGAAAAAAAC
>JAAYKT010000156.1 GCA_012522255.1 Clostridiales bacterium | reverse complement strand
TTCCTCGCTTGAGTGTCTTTGATATATCGTTGTATATCGACGTGCAACGATAACGGAATTATCGCTCCAAAATGCAACGATAAATGCAACGATAGAGATATTGTTGCAAGGAAACAATATATATGGTAAAATCTTGCTATATATCATATGGAGGTTGTATTGATGGGAGCGAAAGAAAAATATAACCGAGAATTTAAAGTGGAAGTATCAAGATCTTTTTTAAAAACAGTTAGCGCATATGCTAATTATAATGACGGGGAAATAATATTTGGTATCGATGATAATGGGGATTTGGCCGGTATTGATTGTGCAAAAGATGAATCCTTACGAATTGAAAATATGATAAATGATTCGATAGTTCCGGTTCCCAATTTTAACATAGAAGTGAAAGAAATAGATGGTCGGGCAATCATTGTACTAGAAATTAAAAAAGGCAAGGACACACCCTATTATTACCAGGGAAAGGCATACAAAAGGTCTGATACTTCAACGGTTGAAGCAGATAGATTTGAATTAAGAAGATTAGCCCTAGAAGGAATAAATATGGATTATGAGGAGAGAAAAGCGTCTTCCCAAAATTTGAATTTCACCATATTAGAAACCAAGCTAAAAGCAAAGGCTGGGATTAAAAAAATAAATCTGGATATTTTAAAGACCTTAAATCTCTACAATAAAGACGGATATTACAATATCGCCGGGGAATTATTGGCGGATAGAAATGATCTGGCCTTTTCCGGGATTGACCTGGTGAGATTTGGAAATAATAATAACAGCAGGATTCTATATAGAGAGAATATAAGCCATAGGTCTCTATTGGCCCAATTCGACAGAGCGATAGAAATCTTTGAGCAATACTATCAATATGAAGAGATAGCCGGCTATAACCGGGTAAAGATAGAATTAATACCTAAGGAAGCCTTTAGGGAGTCTCTGGCAAATGCGATTGTCCATCGGGTTTGGGATACCAATTCAGCTATTCAAATTGCAATGTATGAAGACCGGATTGAAATCAATTCACCAGGGGGGCTGCCAAAAGGCATTTCCGAAGAAGAATATTTATATGGGAATATCTCGGTGTTAAGAAACCCGATCATTGCCGGGGTTTTTTATAGATTGGACATTATCGAAAAGTTTGGAACCGGGATAGCCAGAATCAACGAGGAATATACCCACAGCATAGCTAAACCGGGTTTTGCGGTAAGTGAAAATAACATCAGGATTGTTTTACCGGTTACTCAGGTGGATCAGTTAGATTTATCGCAGGATGAACTGCTGGTTTATAGTTTATTCAAAGAGGAAACCGAACTTTCAAGAGGAGAGATAGATTTAAAATCTGGATTTGACAAGTCAAAAACCCTTAGAATTTTAAGTAGCCTTATAGATAAAAATATTATACAAAAATTGGGCAGTGGTGCCGGAGTTACTTATAAGTTAAGGTAGATTGATATGAAGCTATGTTGCGGCTATTTGCTATTACCGCCGGTCTATTGGAAGCAGCTGCAAAATGTTCCCCCATCTAGATCCTGGCTCACCCGTAAGTTTTATTATCCTTCTTGTCGAAGCGCAGATGATATAAAAGTATCCAACAAGCAAACCTATGACGAGGACTACAAAGATCTTATAGATCGGGGATATTCCCCCTGCGGCATTTACAAACCGTAATATATAGGGGATATAAAACAGGAGGTCTCACGGATGGGAGACAAACTTTTATCCATATACGAAACGCTCCTCGCCCATTATGGCGAGCTGCACTGGTGGCCCGCCAAAACGCCGTACGAGGTTATGGCCGGCGCTGTGCTGACC
>JAAYKT010000155.1 GCA_012522255.1 Clostridiales bacterium | reverse complement strand
GTCCATCACAAGACGCCGTCCTGTGGATACCATAGTCGTTTGCGTTCTTGGTTATAATAATTGCAGCAGCAGCTTCTTTGCAAAGTTGGCATATCGCGTCACTATCAGAAATCGGGGCACCCTCCCGATATTTCACTTCTATTAGGATGTTTTTTTTATTGGCGTACTCTACCACAATATCAACTTCTTTTTCTTTCCTTCCACCCCTAAAATAACCGATAGAGGTCGCTTTTTGGTAATAGAACGCCGACACATGCCTGTATACGGCAGTTTCCACTACTTTACCCATTTCTACCGGATCGGTTAATATCGAATCATCCATCAAAACCGCATTACGGAGGGCTGCATCTACGATATATATTTTCGGGCTTGCTTTTAGAACCTTTTTACCTGCCATATCTACAGGCCAGCTTTGATATATGAGATTTGCACTTTCTAAATAGCGAATATAATTTTCAACTGTGGGGCGGGAAACACCTTGCAATTCCTTTGCAATGGCTTCTATAGATATGACGGAGGAAGATACATTGCAAAGGTAAAGAAATATGCGTTCAAGTTCAGTTGAATTCCGTATCGGATAAAGGGAAGGCAAATCCCTTTTTAGCACCTTATCAACGACATCCTCTCGGAGAATTTGTTGTGCAAATAGATCATTGTCTGCCAAGGCTAACTCCGGGAAACCACCTACCTGCAGATATCGTGTAAAGTGATTATATACTTTAGAGAGTTGAAGCATTATTTGTGTGCGCTCCTGCTGGGACTTGTGAAGAAGCGAAGTAACATTTAAATCAGATGGTAAGTCCGGTTTATCAATCTCCATCAGTTCACAGTACTCATAAAAGGACATGGTAGGCACTTGGATTACTGACCATCGTCCCATGCCGCTTTCACCCGCACCTTTTAATAAGACCGGGCTGGCAGAACCGGTGGCCGTGACTTTTGTGTCTGGCTGCATATCATAAATGGCTTTCAGCCATTTATCCCAATCTTCTGCATATTGAATTTCATCAAAAAAATAGTAGCAGTCCTTATTAGCATAAATATTTTCATGATAGCAATCCAAAATGTCATTAAATGCACTTAATTTCAACATGGGATGATCCATTGAAATGTAGACGATTTTTAATGGCGATATACCACTTTTTAGAAGGCTGTCTACCATTTGATATTGGATAGTTGTTTTTCCGACGCGGCGTGTCCCAGTTAAGACGATAGAACGCCGGATATCGGTACGCTTAAGGCGTTTCATTGCCTTATGGAATGCAAAGCGTTTATAAGGCTTTGCCATTTTAGGATTGATCATGCCAGTCTTCCACCATGGATTATAAGCACTCAAAACCTTTAAAATGGCTTCAGGGGATGCAATAGTCATGGTTGCACCTACTTTCAACATTACAGTAGCATATATATTTATTATTGTCAACAAAGATTATAAGTATATATAGAATATATGGCACAAATATTGATACTTTCATATAATTTTTACGCTAAATATAAATTTCTATAAAAATAATAAATCATTTAAAATTGTTTTTTGTTTTCTGCAAACCAGGGCTTTGGAAAATTTGAATTTTTTAAGTTAAATTTTT
>JAAYKT010000154.1 GCA_012522255.1 Clostridiales bacterium | reverse complement strand
TTTAACAATATCTACAGGCACAAGAAATCTTCCATATTCGTCTTCGATATCTTTTTCATAAGTTACACTACCGGGTTCTATACTTGTAATCATGCCCGATGCATAGTAAAGTACCTCTACGTTATCTGATCCTTCTTCCTCTTCAACAATCAATGTAATCAACCTAGTATAATCCTCATACCCATTTGCTGTTGCTGATCCTGTTATTTTTATTGTGGTCATGCCGGCTCCTATAATTTCTAACCATACACTGGCCTCTTGAGATGTTTGCCCTTCTATGGCTTCCGAAATCTTAGATACATCTTCATTCGAACTTTCTACCTCATAGCCAATACCGGGTACCTCAGATTCAATTCTCAATGAGATTTCCGCCCCTTCCCAATCTGCGGATAGAAAATATGTGATACTCTCAGGATTTTCTATTTCTTCTTCTGTTTCATAATCAATATAAAAAACGTCAAACAGAGCCTTTGGTAAGGTTTGGTAATCGTCATCATCTTCATCGTCCCGATAACTGTCTCTTCTTGTTGTTTCTGATGTCGTTGGTGCAGGTTCTTTCACTGTGGGGGCAGATTGTTGTATATTCCCTGCAATTGCACCTTCCAATGCTGCCGCCAATTCATCCGGTACTAAATCTTTGCTCCCAAGCCTCTCCTTCAATTTATTAACTGCTTTTTTTACAGCTTCATCTATAGTATTCATAATATTTTCGGGAATTGAATCAGGGCTCTCTGCATTTATTTCTCTCACCCTATCCAAGAATGGCACCGGAAGCCCATCCAAATCAAAGTCTTCCACGTTGTCAGGCAAATCTTTTACCGCTTCCCCTTCACTAAAAGCCACTTGTTTCAGTGCAGATATAGGAAAAGTATAAGTTCTCAACCCTGTTCCGCTGACTCCCGTTACGTCACCCTCTTTTGAAACATTCACAGTCACTTCAACGATACCATCTACAACCCTTACATCTACATTGCCGTTATAATACTGTGTAAAAAACTCCGTTCCCCTGACGCCCATGACGGCAGTCGGTGTTTTTATTTCAAACCTTGAATTATCTTTAAGCTTTTCTTTTACCGACGAACCCACTCCACCTGATTGTAAGCTTATTGAGCTCTGTTTGGCCCCATTGGATCCCCTAAGTTCAGATAAATATATTCTTGTGTTTTCAGCAAGAGTTATAACAACTTCGTCATCCATCTGCACTTTGGCTTTTCCCGATGATCCCGTAATTATTTTGTCTCCTTCTGTTAATCTCATGTTTAAGAAGGCCTTAAAAGGTTTTTCCCCACCTGCTCTTATGATTTGCACATCGCCTTCCATTTGTATGAGCTTTGCTGAAACTTTATCAGCCCCAAAAACCGTAAGAGGCATGCTACTAATAAACAGCATAAGACATAGAATTATTGCTAAAACTTTTTTAGTCAAAATATACACCTCCATTTTCTATATTATCTTTAAATTGTCAACTTGGTACACCTGCAAGGGCTGTGCTTTGCCTTTTACCTGAATCTGTCCTATGTCGGTCACATCAACAAAATCTCTAACATTATCATAAACTTCCTGACTTATAAGTATCTGTCCCGGCTTGCTGTTTGCTTCTATACGAGCTGCCGTATTAACCGTATCACCTATAGCAGTATAGTCCATTCTGAAATCAGCGCCTATATTTCCTACAATAGCACTGCCTGTGTGTATTCCAACCCCAAATCTAACAACTTTATCAAACTGCTTTTTTAGCTTTTCTTGTAAGGGCCGGGCTCCTTCGTGCATTGCCCATGCAGTTTGCACCGCCCTTAATTGATGGTTGTCCAGGCTGAGAGGCGCATTATACAATGCCATTGCAGCATCACCTATATATTTATCCAAGGTTCCGCCGTAAGCAAAAATGGATTTGGCACATAATGTCAGATAATCATTGAGTATGGATACGACTTCCTCCGGCTCGGCTGCTTCCGAAAGTGGAGTAAACCCACGGATATCAACAAATAAAACCGTTATATCCCTTCTGGACCCCCCCAGTTGCAAGCCTTCTTCACCCTCCTCCAAAATTTTATCAACTATTTGAGGAGCTACGTATTTGCCAAATACATCGGTGACTCTTTTCTTTTCCAACTGTTCCAATATAAACTTTTCTCCCAATACCGCAACATATTGTGCTGCTATAAAGCTTATAGGATATATGAAACTCATTATATAACCAGTGCTGCCGGCACTGATTTTATTAATTATAAACATGAACATACCCGAAAGACCCAATAAGGCTATAGCACCTATACCCGGTTTGGACTTATTAAAAACAAAGTATCCCAGCACTCCAAGTATAAGCATGATCATGTATTGACCTATAAGTGGAATTTCCACCCAAAATCGTCTGTCTATATACTGTTTTATAATATTTGCATGTATCTCAACTCCGTACATAGGTACTTGTGGTGCCATGGGAGTGAAATAATAATCATCCGCCAAACCGATAGCTGTAGGTCCTACTAAAACTATTCTGTCCCTGAAATATTCACCTAAAATATCTCCGTTTAGCACCATATGAAATGGAACATATTCAAAACTGTAAGGTTTTCCGCTAAATCTTATATATGTTTGTCGCCATTGATTCAGAGGAATATCTGTTATCCTGAGCTTGCTCTCGCTATACTTATTCTCGTAAAATTTATATAATTTCCATGTAAAGCTCTCTATTCTTTCTTCTTCAAACTCAAAATCAAGCAAAGTTTTTCTCACTATACCGTCATTATCCATAATAGTATTGATATGTCCCGTCTCAGCCGCATTATCCAATTCTGTGAAAGGCCTCGTGACAGCAACGGCCTGAAGGGTCCCCCTTTTAGCACTTTC
>JAAYKT010000153.1 GCA_012522255.1 Clostridiales bacterium | reverse complement strand
GAAAAAGCTTGGGCGAGTCAGCAGTTGGAATAGTAGGGACAGGGAGTATTGGCCGTCAAACAGCTCGTTTGCTGAAAGAATTTGGATGTAAGATTTATCTTTACGATCGTTTACAGGCCCATGATTTTGCATAAGAAGTTAATGGAACCTTTATTACTAAAGAGGAGATAGTTAGTAAATGTGATATTATCTCTTTGCATTTACCAACAACTGAGGAGACGGCTTCATGGATTTCAGCTAAGGAGCTAAGTGTTATTGGCGAGAAACCGTGTATTATTGTTAATAATGCAAGAGGAAATCTGGTTGATGAAAACAGCCTGATAGGGCACTTAAGAAAGCATGAAAACACCATATATTGTGCAGATGTATTTAAAGAAGAGCCATATTACGGTGAATTATGTGAATTAAAAAATACTATTTTGACTCCACATATTAGCACTTCAACCTTTAGTGCAAGAATCGAAGCTGAGAGGCAGGCAATTGAAAATGCCATAGCTGTATTAGAAGGGAAACCATGCAAATATGTCTTGTGATAATTATATTGTCTTATCGTATCCAATAACAGCCACAACACCACAGTATGGGCAAGAAAGGTCTGACATTACTATTGAACCCCGCAAGCAAATACAGAATGGTGACTCAAGCAACACATTTAGGGTGTGCATGGAAAATCATATTGGTACACATATAGATTTCCCCAAACATTTTCAGAGTAATGGGAAATCTGTTTTGGACTATGAGTGGGAAGAACTTATCTTCACGGAACCGTATTTATGCGATGTTAACCTTGAAAGCGGTCAGCTGCTACAAGCAGATATGATGGAGAAAGAAATACCGGATAAAACGGACATTTTGCTTATCCGAAGTGGATGGAGTAAAAAACGTAGCGATAAGGTCTATACTACAGAAAATCCCGGAATAAGTTTAGAGTTTGCACACCATATTAGGAACAATTACCCGAGTATCAGGGCTATAGGGTTTGACTTTGTATCGGCAACTTCTTTTCTTAATCGGGAAATTGGAAGGGACGTTCATAGGATATTATTAAATGATGGAAACCCTATTCTAATTATTGAAGACATGAATCTCGACTTATTTAAGGAAGAGAATCGACATAATTATATTGTGGCAGTGTTTCCATATTGGAAACTGGAAATCGACAGTTCTCCATGTATGGTACTTGCTGTAAGAAATCATAGTAAATAGGAGTTTTATAATGAATGAAAACGTGTTTATGGTAACTAGCTTTTTAAAAGAATTTGTCAATGTTGGAGCAAAAAGGATCATTGCCTTGAATGACTATGATTATTCGCGTTTAATTGAGAACTTGAATATTAGCAATAAAGTAGAGCTTATTAGTTCACCTATAAATAACAAAGAAGAGATGGAAAAGATTATAGAAGATGAACAAAAATTTTATGAACATATTTTAATAGAAATAGGAGAAGTTTTAAATACAGAGAATGGAGTATCTTATAGCACTAACGAGTGGGAGATATTACTAGGAGATTGGTTAACTAACTATATAAGTAATATGCATATGAGATACTTGGAAATAAAACAAGCTTTGGAACAATATGGAGGTGCAAAGGCATATGTATTGGATGAGAGTTGCTATCGGAGATATAAAGATACACTAGATTATATTTCAGACAAAGAAGATGCACTATTTATATTGCAGCAATACTCCGTCATTATCAGGGCACTTAATATAGATTACGAACCAATAATTTACATTAACGATAGGAACAAAAAAGAAATTAGAAGAAAGTGGCACCAACTAAAGAAGTTTTCGTTTCGCTCAAGTGTATGGACGAGATATATTAGAAAAAAAATCTTAACAAAAAGGGTTAGTGTTGCAAATTGCAACGGATACAAAAAGGCTGTAATGGTGAATATACGTTTTGGTAAAGATAATATCAAAAAAATGATTAAGATTGCAAAAGGTAGCATTGGCAATATTACCATTAACAGAAAGTGTAGCATATCAGCGCCATATAACTATGAAAGAAGGAATAAAATCTTGTTGAATTCGGGCGCAACGGAGTTTGAAAGAATAATGCGAAATAGCATAATGTCTGATTTACCCATTTGCTTTTTGGAAGGGTTTGGGGAAATACTTGAAGAGTTAAAAACATATAAAAATATTAATACAGAAGTTATCTTTTCTCAAGTAGCCATCGGTGTATACCAAGACTTTGCTCTTTGGATAATAAGTCAACGACGCAAGGGCTCATTGCTTATAGGGATGCAACATGCCGCTAATTCAAATGTTTATTCAAGGTTTGACTGGGTGGAGGAGAGGTTGTCTGATTGCTTTATAACATGGGGATGGGGAGATACAAAAGATAATAGGTTGATTCTTCCTGTTATAAATTTTCATAATAAAGAAATCCAGAACACCCCACGGCAGAATAGGATATTGTTACCACAATCCCATACTCGAGTGTATTTTGACAGTATGTACTATGG
>JAAYKT010000152.1 GCA_012522255.1 Clostridiales bacterium | reverse complement strand
TTATATTTTCTAACCAGGCTTAACAAAAAAACCTAACCAAAATTTAAGGTTTGATATAACTCTCTGGAATTCATAGTCTTTCATTATTGAGTCCACTCCGAAAAATCAGGGACTTTTCGGAGTGGACTCAATATTAAAGTTATTAATTTTTTCGCTTCAGGATTAAAAGACGATTTCTTTGAAGAATCGTTCTCATTTTCTCTTTACCAATATCACCTACCTCTGTTTACTTACGTTTGTGCGTGCTTATTAAAACATAATTTCTATAACGATCGTATCTATAAGATACTGGAGGAGTATGAGATTAAAATATTATCCCGATTTCCAGTATTGCATACTAATCGATTGTATCTGCTTTGTGGAATGCTTCCACTGCTTCCTTATATGCAGAATTCTCGATGGAAAAATCACACGGATTTTCTTAAAATGGAAATTAACCTACAAGTCATTTTTGACGAAGAGATGAAGAACAAACACATTTTTGTTAGTAATGGATTATCCATGGTTTACCTATTTCTTCACTATCTAGAAAAGAATTATCCGAAGAATAAAATCTCTTTTAATTCCCAGAATTTTTATAAAAAAATCATTACTTCCGAAGCTTGGGAATCACTATTCAAGCATAGTTATTTTTTTGATATCCATCGCGGATTACTAAATGGTTTTCCTGGTGTGCAATTAGTTCTTTTACATATTCAAAAACAAAATATATGAAGACCAATTTAAAAGATACTACTTTCATTATTCCGGTACGTGTGGATTCGATTATCCGATTGGAAAACCTATTGATGACTGTAGATTGTATACAAAAGGATTTTGATACAAATATTATTGTTCTGGAAGCCGCACCATACAACAATGGGATTATCCCTATATTATTAAAGAATATCACTTATTGGTTTGTGAAGGATTCAGACCCAGTCCTCTATAGAACCAAATACCTGAATTGCATGGCTAAGGAAACCACAACTGATATTCTTTCATTGTGGGATACTGATATAGTTCTTGATGCTGAACAAATTTGGGATTCTGTACAACAATTGCGTGATGGACACTGTGAAGTCGCATACCCATATAATGGAGATTTTTTAGACACATCTGATATTTTGAGAAATCATTATTGGGTTAACAGGGATATAGATTTTTAAAAAAAACATAAAGGTAAGATGAATTCCCTCTATACTGTTGAAGGTAAAATTGGCGCAGTAGGAGGTGCCATATTTATAAAAACAAAGTATTACCTGAATTCCGGAATGGATAGTGAAGACTTCTACGGGTGGGGGCTGGAAGACGGCGAGAGATACTATCGCTGGATAGAACTTGGATATAGAATTTATCGTAATAAAGATTGTATATTTCATCTGTCTCATCCACGCGATTCCAATGGTACATTTAGATCGGAATATCATCAACAAAAAGCAATACATGATTTTAATGAAATTGTAAATTATGGAAAAAAAGAATTGGAAAGAAAGTTTATTAAATGATTTATTTCCTATATGAAATATCTATAGGGTTATCTTCATTTTTAATATTTTTATTTTTTTCTGGATTCGAAAAAATCATGCCCAATAAAGTTATCCATTAAGTCCACACCTGGTGATGGGAATGTTCTTTGGGATATATCTTAATTTTTCTCCAGAACAGTTAGGATTGTAAAACTTAATAGTTATGTTTGTAGTTGCCACAGGAAAGAGTACCGTATGAAACGACTATTACACGCTAGAAAAAGATAATAGATAGTTCCAAACGCAATAGTCTAAGAATGGATTACATATGAAAAAATGCTTAGTCATAATTTCCTTTCTAGTGCTGCTGATTCTTATTATTTCACAGGTAATATGGATCAAACAGGTGGCTGATCGTGATAAGGGCCGGTTTAAGGAGGAACTAAAAGCTTCTTTCGGCGAGATAATTAAATACCAGGCAACAAAGCAAAAGTATGAACTATTTGAAGTATACATAGAATCGCCCCGCATTATTGTAGAAAGAGTAAGTCCGGATTCGTTAACTGACGAGGAAAATTTATACAGGAGTTATGATATCCAGTTTTATTTGGATGACATTTCGATTTTCAGCTTTTTAGAAGCAGAAATAACCGAAATGCTTCTGGAAGAAGAGTCTTTAAATTTATGTTCCATTGACTCTATGTTCCAACAAAATATACCTCAGACTTCAGAGCTTTTAGAATACTCCTTTAAAATACAAGAAGGAGACTATGTTATTGACTCGTTATATTACTCTACAAACAGTAATACAAAACTAAGCGATACAACAAGGGGTGTATACATTACACTGCCATTAGGCAGGAGCGGTAA
>JAAYKT010000151.1 GCA_012522255.1 Clostridiales bacterium | reverse complement strand
CTCTAAACTTAATTTGACCGCATTCTCTTTGAATGCTTTGCCGTAATGTGTTCTTTGTTTTCTCATGTTACACAAAATTAAACTTTTATGCTTAACTCCGTGTCCCAACTAAGTTAGTAACTCCACACATTAGACCCTTTATTATCTTGCAAATACTATTTTATTACGTCATGTTTTGACGTAGTCCATTCTTAAATTTGTGTAAATTTAAATAAATTGTACTTTGAATCATTTCAGATTTCCAACGCTGTTAAGGATTTTAATATTTTTTTAAAAGATTATATAAAAGGATATCTTCGTGAAAACACAACGCGTACTAGTTAACTACTTTTCGATCAATAATCACAGAATGACTTAATAAAAAGGATAACATATTAAACAATCTTTTTTGTCAACAACATAATAAATGGTATTTTTATACCGCTTTTCTGACAATTCTAAAAATTAAAAGTCAGAATAAATGTAATAATCTGATTTGTAGTTAAATATTTAAGTAGACTATTATGTTGTTTGGTGATAGAATTAGACAATTAAGAGAAGAAAAACAAATGCTGCAACGCCAATTTGCTGCGATGTTAGAAATTGACACGCCGATGTATAGTAAAATTGAGCGTGGAGAGCGTCGTGCAAAACGTGAACAGGTTATTGCACTTGCCCAAATTTTCAAAGTCAATCCAAACGAATTTTTATCCCTATGGCTCGCTGACCAAATTACAGAAGTTATAAAAGACGAAAAAGAGTTGGCAGGGAAAGCATTAAGTATAGTAATCAAGCACATAAAAAATTGATATGCCAGACCAAATTAAAAATATACTATCAGAATTCGACGCAATTCAAACAAAACTACCCGAATTACGTGAGTTATTTTGGCTTAAAATTGACCGTTACAACGAAGCTGACCAACAGCGCGGTGTGGCTTTTGATGAAAAATTTGAACGACAGTGCGAAAAACTTTTTCGGAGAATTGATAGTTTCTCGGCGTTTATTAAAAGAAGCTTTGCTCCAAGTGCAGAAGAATTGGCAAAAGAAAAAGCACTAGAAAAACTTCGTTCCGAGTTTCCAGGGTTTGACGAATGGAACGAAGAGGCAAAAAGAGCATTGTTAGAAAGAGAAATACAAATGATCTTAATTAAGATTAAGCAAAATAATATAGCAAAAATAAAATCAAACAATGAACCAAATCGTGGTCCAAAATATCAAATAAATAACCAACCAGATAAAATCTACAGTATTGACAGTGATTTTTCGCATTGCAGACCTAGTTTCTTTGAATTTAGAGATAAAAAACATATTGTAAGTAACTGGACAATGGTATTAAAAGAATTAGCAAACATTCTGTATGCTGAGAATTCTACACTGATTACTGAATTTATTGTTCGCGATTTATCGAAGAAGCCATTATTTTCTATTGATCCCAAAAATTACTTACGACCTTTAGAGATTATTAATGGATTATTTGTAGAATCTCATTTTTCTGCAAATCAAATGTGTCGTACCTGTAAAAAATTACTTGATATATATGGAATTGAGCACTCTGAAGTGAAGCTTTATTTAGACCGTATTCCTGCAAAATTTTAATTTATGTTTAAAATAACCTGGGATAAAGAAAACAACGGAGTGTTGCTTACGATGCGTTCAACGGAAGATACCTTGAGTGTGTCACCACGTCCGGTGTTTTTTGAGGAATTAGATCTACTTGGATTAGATAAATTTTGGAATTACCCAAAAAGCAAAGAGCCACTTTTATGGGCTTGCGATAGACGATATTTTTATAAAGGCAAGTTGGTTTTAGAGGCAAAAGGAGGAAACATTTACGATGAACCGCAACTGATTTTTACTGATGTAGGGAAAAATTTGAAAATAAAGCCGATAAACCTTGATAAACTATGCAAAAGAAACGAAACTACGATGTTCCTTTTGGAACACGAGGCATTAGAGTTTATTAATACCATCTATCGTCGTTATTCACCAAATATTTCACAACAAGTTGTGAACAAGTCGATTGATTTTCAAAATTTAGCAGAAACGCAAGAGAAAAAAACCAAAAAAAAACATACGGTAATAAAGGAAGATTGCGATAGTTTCGATATTATGCCTTTGGACGAAGCCGAAAAGCAGGAAAAACAGATAGTACTTAATACAAAGATAGAAATGTTTATAGCTTCATTTTCGGGAGGAAAAGATAGCCAAGTGGTGCTTGATTTGGTTTCGCGAGTAGTTCCTTCTAACGATTTTTTGGTAATCTATTCCGATACAGGCTATGAAATTCCCCCTTCTTTGGAAATCTACGAAAAAACCAAAAATTTTTATCAGGAACATTATCCGGATTTGAGATTCTATCTCTCTAAAAACCATCAAGATGTGCTTTACTATTGGGACAAGATGGGTTGGCCGAGCCGAATGCACCGTTGGTGTTGCAGCGTAATGAAAACTGCTCCATTGTATCGCCTGCTTAAAGAAATTCATGGTACAGGAAAGCAACCCCACGTTTTAGCTTTTGAAGGAGTAAGGTTAGAAGAAAGCAATCGCAGAGCATTGTATGATAGAGTAGGTAAAGGAGTTAAGCATAACAATGTTGTTAATGCACGTCCAATTTTTGAATGGAATGCAACCGAAATATATTTGTACTTATTTATGCGTCAACTTCCCTTAAATGAGGGATATAGGAAAGGGTTGAGTCGTGTAGGTTGTTCAATATGTCCATACTCTTCTGATTGGTCTGAATACATTGTAAAAAAGCAATATGCTGATAGCATAAATTCTTTTATTTCTGATATTCTAAATAAAACATCATTATTAGGATTATCTAAAGAAAGTTCAAAAATGGATTATGTTAAATTAGGAAATTGGAAAATGCGTTCAGGGGGTAAAACAAGTAATACTGAAAACTCCCGATTAGATATTATCTCAACAATCCCTGACTTTAAGGCGGTTTTGACTGCACCAAAAGAGAATTTGCTCACTTGGCTAAGTGTGTTGGGTAAACTAAAAATAGGGCGGGAAAATAATATCATAATAGGCGAATTACAATACAAGAAAAATATTTATCATTTCACGATTCAAGAAGAGAATGATAAGCATATTGTTGTATTTGAGAATATTGGTGATGAGATTTTATTACAAGGTCATATAAAACGAGTTTTGTATAAAACAACTTACTGTGTTCATTGTGAAACCTGTGAGGTTGAGTGTCCGACAGGCGCACTTTCGGTTGTACCCTTAGTCTCGGTAGACACAAAAAAATGTATTCATTGTCTTAAGTGTTTGGATTTCAGGGGACGTGGTTGTGTTATGGCAAATTCCATCAACATATCAGAAGGAAACCATAAAAATATTAATAACATGAAAACTTCAGGTATTGACAAGTATTCCACTTTTGGAATGAGAGAAAATTGGGTAACCGATTTTTTAAATAATTCTGATAATTATTTTGAAGGCAATAACAATATGGGAACAAAAATGATTCCCGCCTGTCTTAATTGGTTTAGAGAAGCAGAAATACTTAATATTTCTGATAAAAAAATATCGAAACTTGGGATTGTGTTAAAAAATAGATTCATTAATAATCCGATAACTATTTGGGAAATAATGTGGATTAATCTCACTTATAATTCTAAAATAGTTGAGTTTTACACTTCAAATATTTTATTTAATCGTGCTTATTCCAAAAAAGAGATCTTAGAATTAATGATACCTGTATTTGAAGGGTTTTCGGAAGCAACTTTGGGTAATCCTTTAGGTGCATTATGCAATATGTTTGGTATTAGAAAACAAAGCATAATAGGAAATACAATCAGACAAGGTGTCATCGTTGCAAGGGGTAACGCAGTTGATACAATCTCACGCTATCCTTACAACGATATTTCCTCCATAGCAGTTGCCTATTCGCTCTATCGTTATGCTGAAAGTAAAAAACGTTATGCACTTACAGTTTCCGAACTTTATGATGTTAGACAAACAGAAGGCGTTTATCGACAGTTTGGCGTATCTCAAGAACGATTTGAAAGTATTTTGCGTACACTCAAAGAAGACAAAAACCGCGTTTTGAATGTCGACCTTAATATGGGATTGGACAATATCAACCTGCGGGAAGATTTAACGGCAATGGACATTCTGACAACACTAATGTAAATCAAATAAAATATGAAATACTCAGATTTTATATCTTTACAAGATTACTTTCACCCCGTTTTTAACCTTCAAAACGAAGCAAGCGGATATTGGGAAAAGTTTATTCCGACAAGCCAATTTAATATTTTGCTCGAAAAAACACTTGATGCCGTTTCGAGCAATTTGCCTGCAAACCGTAAAAGTATTTGGGTGCAGGGAACTTTCGGAACTGGTAAAAGCCATGCAGGGGCGGTCATTAAGCATTTACTTTGCGATGATGTTAGTGATCTAAGTGAGTATATTGATTGTAGAATCGATAATTCGAATTTAAAAAATCGTCTTATTGCTTTACGTAAAGACAAACGTTTCTTTTCTGTTGTATTAAGCGGCGTTGAAGGGGCTTATAACCCTCACACTTTTGCACTGACTTTGCAACGTACAATTAAAGAAACTCTTCGCAACGCAGGACATAAAATCAGTGTAAATTCTGATTTTGAAAATGCCATTGAACTCATCGAAAACAAAGCCCCTTACATTAAGGAATTAATAGATAGCACTCCCGAGGTGCGAATTGTTGCTAAAACAAAAGAAGAAATATTGAAGAAATTGCGGAATTTTGATATTGAGTTTTATTTGATTTTAGAAGAAGCCTTACAAGAAAAATATAGTGTTCAATTATCCACAGATAATTTATCAAAATGGTTATCTGAAATTGAGACAGAGATTAGAAACAAAGACATTGCCGATGGCTTATTGATATTTTGGGATGAATTTACGTCTATTTTAGATACCATAAGCAATGGTGCAATCAATATGCTTCAAAAGATTGCAGAACTGTCGGAAAAACAGAATATCTATCTATATCTGATAAGCCATAGAAATACTAAAGCGTATGGAGAGCGGGCAGATGAGATAAAGAAAATGCAAGACCGCTTTCATATTATTCAATACAATATGGAAGCGATTACCACGTATCACATAATGGCGGCAACGCTTAAAAAGTCAGATGTAATACAAAATGGTGTTTCCCTGTCTTATGATATGATTCGCGATACCAAAATGCACTCATTCGACGAGCTAATTTCTTATCTTACAGATAATAGTTCGCAACAGTCGAAAGACGATGTGAAAAATCTATTTCCCTTGCACCCATACACTGCTTTCTTGTGTTCCACGTTAGCCGATCATATCGGCTCTGCCAATCGCAGCGTTTTCAATTTTATGTACGATTCAAAAAATGGATTTCTTAATTTTCTACAAGACGAAGGTGCATATGCAAGTAACCGATTATTAACGGCAAATTGTTTATGGGACTTCTTTCTAGAATCCTTTATGGATGACTCAATTAAATATGGTATCGTTACCGAAACATATCATGCCCATATTAACAATGTTACTCACCGCGGCATACAGTATGCAAAGGTTTTCAAAGGAATCTTATTGCTAAATGCAATGCGTAACACTTTTGAAAAAGAGCAAGTTTTACCTTCAAGCAAAAATATAAGATATTTATTCAGCAGTGAAGATTTTGAAGATGAATTGGATACTATTCTAGAATATTTGGATAAAAATCAAATTGTTCAAAAAGATCCTTCTGATAACTTTCTGATTACATTTTCTTCTTTGCCCGCAACAGAAATTAATGAAGAAAGGAAAAGAGCCGAAGCGCATTACAAAGATGCTTTAACGATTTTAGAGTTTGATCCAAGCCACAAACAAAATTTTTCTAAATGGCTTGATGATACATTGATACGATGCAGCGAGTATTGTTTTTTATCTTGTTTGGCAGATGAATATTTTATCAAAAGTCGCCTAAACAAAGAATTCAAACAGCCATATTCATTACATATTGCGTTGTTCTTTGCAATGGACGAAGAAGAACGACAGGCAATATTAGACACAGTTGCTCGTTTGGCAAAAGAAGATTTCCAAGATGTATTGTTTGTGGTTTTTACAGAAAGTTTGAACGATAATATGTTGCAACGTCAACGTTTTCTTGATTATGTTGCGACTCAAACAGTTGCCAAAAGACATAATTCAAACGAACAAGCACATACTAATCAAAAAAATGCAAATCAAATCGTTCTAAATTGGCTCAATCGTTTGCGTCAAGGAAACTGTATATTATATTTTAACATAAACGAAATTCCATTAACTGCTAATAATGTAGCTCAGTATATTAATCAAAATATTATATTCAAGATATTTAGCAGTGGTTTAGAAATAATGCAATCAATGCGGCAGCGTCCGACTTCATTTTACAAGCAACAAAACTCTCAAAAATCGGCTGAGATAATGTTGTGTGCAATAGACAGAAATGATGCTGAAAAGAAATTTTCTAAGGGACAATATTCACCTACAAAATTCTTGTTCAAAGATGATAATGATAATTATATTGTAGAGCAAGATTTGCAATTGAAGTCTGGTATTTCTACAAATCACCCTTTAATTCTTGTTCAAAACAAGGTTGATGAACTTTTAAGAAGAGCAAAGCAACAACATACTGCCATTTTTAATTTAGGACAAGTGCTATCCCCTCTTACAGAAGCGCCTTTCGGTTTATATTCTAATATCCCCAATGTGGCGCTTTTGGCTTTTGCTTTGCGAAAATATCAAAAAGAGTTATACAACGCTGAAGTTGGCGTTCCTATTACAGCTGATAATTTGCGTGACAGAGTTATGGAATTGTTTTCTTTTTGGCAAAATGGGAAGAATGAATCTAAACTGCGAGTACGTTTTGGTTCAAAAGAGGAAAAAGAATTAATTGACACTCTGATTGCTGTTTTTGATTTGAGAAATCTACCGGAAATTGGCGAACTTTCAAGTATAAAGAATGTGCGTTGGGGTATAGCCTATTACTGTAAACATAAATCAAAATATCCTTTATGGTGTTTGAAGTTTACTGAAAATGCTTTGGAAGGAGTAAATATATTAATTGACCAAATAGTCAATATAGTACATAGAGAAGATACTCAGACAGAACAAATTAAGCAATTACTCAAATCTATAAAAGAATATCAACACGATTTACAGCGTTTGTTGTTGAGTAAAGATACTTTTGAAAAAGGTTTTAGAACTTTTGTAAATGGAATAGAATCTGTGACTATTGAAAATAATTGGTGGAATGAGTTATCAAAATACCTTTCCGAGCGTATGGGCGAAGAAACTGGTTGGTGGAAAGAAGCTGATGTGGAATCCAAGATTAAGGACTTCTATATAAGAAAAATGACTCCTGCACCGCAGTTCAATCCAAAACTAACATCACAATCAAGTGGTAATCTTATCATACAGTCTACTCTTGAAGTTCCTGTTTCTATTGACAAGGTAAATGAAGTAAGGAATAAGATTACACAAACAAATTTACCTACTCCTGCATTGAAATGGGTGTTGGTACAAGTACTAGACAATTTCCCTCAAACAGCCGATTTGATTAAAGAAAATTTAGAATAATATGACAGCAGAAGAAAAAGTTAGAGTTTTCAAGTCGGTTGAAGCGTTGATTGCAGAGATAAAATCCGATCGTTTCTCAAATGATATTTTGAAGAATCGTTATGCGGTACGCTTTATTATGCTTGATAATTTCAGTGTTTTTCAGAAACTTTCATTGCAACTGACAACAGAGAATGTGAATACATTTGGGCTTGAAACGTTATTATCTTACGATAACAGAGATCGTTGGATTACGCATGATGAATTAAAAAATTGTATTAAACAGATTAATAGCAGCACAATAATATCACCTTTTTCTGAGATAGTGCGTTTTTACAATGAGGAAAAATTCACTGCTTTTTTCAACGAAATAGCATTATTGGAAAATCCACAAGACAAACTAAATCGTCGCATTTATATTCCGTTAGTTGGATTGAAAAGCCGTTTTATTAAATTTTTATCTTCTTTCGGTCGTATTGAAGAAAGTGCGCCAATATGGGCAGTAAGAACAGGAGTCTCACAACCAGTTACTATTTATCTAACACCAAGTACAGATAGTGCCAACGGGTACAGTTTTCCTAAATTATACAGAGGTTTAGAAACAATGTATGATTGGTTGTTATTTTGGAAAACCAAGGCCCCTACTGAAAAAATTATTTGCTCTTCACTACCTATAAATGTGAATTACAAATATTCACAACCCGATAATATATTTGATATTAAGCCAATAAAAACGGCATTTGAGTTTATTACACAGTTTCTCAAGATACAGGTCGATATAGAATATAAAACGAGTGACGAATATTTTTGGATTCAATTATTATCATTAATTGACAGCAAAAAGGGCAACGATTTTTCTTTCAAGGCATTTGTAAAAGAACATTTTAATATTCATAAATTTACAATTGAGGACATCTTAAACAAATGGATTTTCCACGATACAACAGACTTTGATCGATGGTTGCTTAAACATTATTATTTACAATTTATTTCTAATAATGATTACCTTAATAGACTTCTCCGTAATTGTGTTGATTATTCTGCATTAAGATTATTTAGAGAAATTGCGCTTTCAATTTTTGTTGACATAGGGTCACAAAACCAGATTACAGAACGCAATACTCTCTTAAATCTATATGCACAACATTACAAACTTCCTGAATCGGACTTGTCCGAAATTAAGGAACAAGTTTTGGACATTGCGAAAACCGATACCAATAAAGCGATCTCACTTTGCTCAGGTAGATTTGATTTTGAAAAAGAGTTGCTTATTTGTTGGTACCAAGAGGGTAAATTATCATTGTCAGAGTTAAAAAAGAGTTATCCCGATTTTGTTGCTTATTTTAATGATCTGAGACTTGATAGTTGGGCAAACACTTATATTCAAATATATAAAAAAGCCAAGATTGAGAATAAATATACTGATGATATTAGAATTATTTTAGCAGATAAAAATGCCAACGAAAATTCTTTTTATGAGTGGTACAATTCAAATGAGTTTGAACTAACTCATGAACTATTGGTAAATGAAAAAGTTAACAAAGTATATTGGATTGATGGACTTGGTATAGAATATCTGTCATTAATTAAAGAAATAATAAGTAAGTCAAATTTTCAAATAGAAAAATTGAAGATTGCAAAAACAGGTATCCCGTCGAGTACCGACCATAATAAATTTGAAGATGCTATTAAAATCGAAGATTTGGATAACTATATTCACAATAATTTGTATCAATATCCGCAAACAATTTGTAAAGAAATAGAGATTGTAAAAGATATCTTCAGTAAGATTCTAGCTCAATCTGCTGAATCAACTATTGCAATAGTTTCTGACCATGGTTTAACGGCACTTTCTCGTTTGGTTGATTCGAAAAAATACGCTGTAAAAGCAAGCCACGAAGGACGGTATATTAAACTAGATAGTGAAGAAACAATCGAAGATACGGATTATATTCGCCATAAAAACGGACCAAATAATTTTAAAGTGGCTCTAACTCACGCTTCTTTAAATACTAGACCTGTTCGTGAAGTTCACGGTGGTTGTACGCCTGAGGAAATTTTAGTACCGTTTCTTGTAATTTCAAATAAAAAATCAGTGAGAATGACAGAAACAATTGCTGAAACAAAACAACAGACAGATAGTGTTATTTCTGGAGCTCACATTAAGAAAGGGTTTGAAGAAGAAGAACTATTTTAATATCAACAGAATATGAGTGAAATAGGACAAAAAATTAAGCAAGTATTTCCTGATATAGCAATTCTTAAAGACCAAGATAATTACAGTGTCTTTAATGGGCGTAACTTACCATCTTTTGTTAAGGATTTTCTTATAAGAAAGCATATTGATACAGAAGGGAACCTGAACAAAGAGGCAATTTTCGATTTCCTAGATAAGCATATTCCGGATGATAACAATGTGGTTAAAAACCGCTTATATCGTCAGGAACAAGTACAACTGCTTACACGCTTTATTATCATTACAGATATTAAAGGGGGTAAAATTCGTTTTGCAATTCCTGATGCTGGAATAAAATCTAACGAAGCCATAATTCCTGAATATATCGTAAGGCAATATAAAGAAGACCTGATTGATGGTGAGAAATGGGGCGTAATTAAACTCATTTACATTCCCCCTATAGGCAAAGAAAAAGGGTACATTGAACTTGCAGACTACAAAGCATTTCGCCCGTACAAGGTTGATTTGCAGTATTTTCGCGATTGTAGAAGACAATTTACAACAGAAGAATGGATTGATGTTCTTTTATCGGCAATGGAATACAATCCAAGTAGTTTCAGTGGAACGACACAAAAATTGGAGTTTTTAACACGACTTCTAATTTTTGTGGAACCGCGTTTGAATATGATTGAACTTGCCCCAAAAGGCACAGGTAAGTCGTATGTATTTGGTAATTTAAGTAAGTACGGCTGGCTGATTAGCGGCGGAAAAGTATCGCGAGCAAAACTATTTTATGATAAGACCCGTCAGCAACCAGGCATAATGAAGAATTACGATTTTGTTACTTTTGACGAAATCCAAACAATTATCTTCCAAGATCCACCAGAAATGCAGGCAATTCTGAAATCATACTTAGAGGCAGGAACTGCTACAGTGGATAATTACAAATTTCTTTCAGAATGTAGCACAATGCTAATGGGAAATATTGAACTTACAAGCGCAAACCTACCTCGGCACAACAAGTATTTTGTTCACTTACCAGAAAGTTTCAGAGAATCAGCTTTACTTGATCGTTTTCATGGTTTTATAGAAGGTTGGTTCTTACCAAGATTGAACAAAAGTATGATACTAAAAGATTGGACTTTAAATGTTGAATATTTTTCAGAAGTACTACACCTTTTGAGAACTTCCCCTGAATACTCAATGCTTGTAAATGAGGTTGTTTACTCAGAAGAAAAAAGCGATTTGCGAGACTTAAAAGCTGTTCAAAGAATAGCAACTGCATATTCAAAATTGTTATTTCCGCATATTACAAGTGTTGAAGAATTAAACAAAGATGAGTTCAAACTCTATTGCCTCGACCCTGCAATCCGCAGGCGTGGTATAATCAAAGAACAATGTCATAGGATAGATGAGGAGTTCAAAGAGCATATGCCTGTAATAAGGATAAAATGAACCTTGTGTGCAAACCTGGCAATGTTCACCTACCCACACATACAGCACCAACCGGTATCCTTACAAGCACTACTATAATACTCCTTCTTAAGTTTCTTTATCTCTGATGTTTCAACGTTGTCACTAATGAAAACCTTTCCTGCTCCTGCAAGAAGAGCCCGTTTCCATTGATGTATTAAATTGGGATGAACCTGATAGAATTGGGCTAATTCAGAGATGGTCTTGATTTCTTTAATCGCCTCTAAAGCAACTTTTGCTTTAAATTCGGCTGTAAATGTTCTTCGTGACTTTTCTATATAACAGAAATTATAAAGTTAGTAAATTTCTGTCCAGTTTTTTTAGACCACCTCAAAAGAACTATTTAGTGGCAAAATATATTAATAATTTGTCCGACTATCCTATCCTGCCACTATGGGAAAGTTAAACCGGACAGCAGTGTAAATTTATATACATCTAACCCGAAACCTTCTTTTGAATTTGAACTTTATGAACATAATTTGGTTTATTAGCACCAACTTTCCATGCTGAAGGGTGGTGCGCAACACAAATGTCACAAAGTGATTTAATTTCATTAATAGTTGAAGAGTTTAATCTAGATGCAGAACCTTGAAAACAGACCAAATCTGGTGTTAATATTCTAATCTCATCTAGCAGCATATCTATCTCTTCTTGTTTGTTGTACCATTTGCGATTAAAACCTCCCGATCGTTTTTTAACCTTTTCTTCTTCCAAACATTCTTCGTTCCAGCATTTAGGCCTACTATTGATTGGATCGCATCCTCTACACAAGGAAACAAACTTATAAATATTAGTAAATGCTACAAAATCAAGTACGTTTATTGGCAATACTTCTTTCAATCTATTTATTGCTGTTTTAGAAGTTCCAGCATTTGAATTTAACAGTTTGTCCCAATCCTCCTCCCATAAGTAATATTTCTTTAAAAGGAACAAGGCCATTGCATAAGTACCGGAGATATGAGGGTTATACCCTAACTTAGTACAACCATTTTCACTTCCAGCAATGGCTTTTCTTCTCGAGTCAAAACTATGATAAGTATCATTTTTTCTACACTCATCTATTCCTGTGTCCAGACCAACAAAAAGAATTTTCTTTTCTGCCTTTGAATACTTACTTCCAATATAAGGAAAACCTGCAAATCTTAATTTCTGGTCCTTATATCGTGAATTTGAAATTTTCCCCAAAATTCCATTTTCTTTAATATCTAATTCTTCAAAAAAGAGTTCGTATCGTGACCTTAATTTTCGTATTAACTCCGTTTCCATGTTGTTATGCTTATAAATATTAAATATGTCTATCAATATGTAACAACATCATAACCAAAGAATTTTAATCCGCAATTTGAATTACGATTCATTATTGGATATTTATCAGGATAATACCAAGATACTAATTCTTTTATTGAAGATTTCCCAAAGAACTTTAAATTCTCATTACATTTCTCCATTCTTTCTTCAATAGGACCACTTTCATGCAATAAGATTATAAATGAGTCCTTTATTGTTTTAAGTTTATTGTTTTGCGAATTCAAAAATCTATATCTATTCAAAGCATGACTATTCATCGTATGTAATGTATCAACAACTTCGATTAGTGAGTTATAGTCGAGTTTCGAAATTTTTTTATTATCCAGTTTATCTTGAACTAAAAGAATTCTATCTTTTCTACTATCTTCAAATGTTGGTCTCGATGTCAGCCATTTTTTAAACTTTATTTTATATTTTTTAACTTCTAATACCCTTTGATTATCAGTAATTTTACGGAATTTTTTTTCAAGGTATTTATGTGATGGTCTATCTTCATCTTCATGAAAAAGATAATTAAGAAATGCGTCTAACTCGTGATATTCTGTCAACTTTGGAAGAAGTCTATCCGAATCTCGATTATAAATTTTCATTAAGTGATTATATAATAATATATTGTCTTGGTAGTCTTTAAAATTACGGACCTTTATTGAACTTTCAGGTAAATTCCAGAGTTTTTTCAATCCAGCTGTATTTCCAGCATCATTATCGGATTGTCTAGCATTTTTGTTTTTAGTTGGTTGCCAGTCACTGTCTACATCTTTTGATTCTTTCCACCATTCATTAAATACATTTAAAATTTCATGTTTACCCTTAATTTGAAAATATTCGCATATTTCATATCTTTTTGAAAATGCCGTTCCTGTTAAGTTAGCAGAAGTAATGAAAACAGCATTATCAATTATGTAAATTTTTGCATGTAACCCAGAAAGCGTTTTAACCTCTCCTTTGTGTAAAAATTGTTTAATTGTTTCTGGATTAATAAAAGTATCATTCCGAATATCTGTTAATATTTTCAGGTCTAGATTTTTATTAGTAATCCACTTTGTACCCATAATTTTCTTCACAACAGTCCATTCTCCAATAAAAGGTACAGCAATCCAAATTCGATTTGTTGCATTGTCAAATTCAGTTCTAATTCTGTTTACTAAATTGTTTCCATAAAGTATCATAGCTTCTTCTTTTTATTGTTTAACTTATACTTGTTTAATGAATTTTAATATTGTAAAAAACCAGGAAAGACCTCATTAAAAAGGGAACGGTTCTATATAAATAGGTTGTAAAATCACTTCACTGCTAGCAAAATACAGATTCCTTCAATCATGTTTATTTTAGGTTCATCAATAAGTCCAAGGCTTATCAAATGTTCATCGCATCTTTCTTTTTCCAAAACACTCAGTCGGGCTTTTTCATCGTTGATCAATTTTGCTACTTTTTCGTTCATCTTGAAGAGGTTTAATGGGTTAGTTCCTAAAATTACAACATTTTCCCCAACTTCAAGATGTTATGCAGAAGTTGCACCCCTACCACACATATGGCACCAACCGATATCTGATATCTTGGCAGTAATCTGTGTAGCCATCTAATTCGCGTTGCAGGGTAATGTCTTCATAATAGGTCCTAAGGATAATCAGTACCACCATAATAAACATAGGAATCAGAGCCAGTACGGAACCCAAGACCAAAGGCATGGACAAAGAGCTCAGGATCATGCCCAGGTAGCCCGGGTGGCGGACTATGCGGTAGGGACCAGTGCGGATGACTTGGTGGCTTTTGTCTTGTTGGATGCGCACGGTTGTTTCAAAGAAAGGGTTGTGGATCATGGGCCATACAGAGAAAGCGACAGATAATAGATAGAGGATGATACCGGGGTACAGATAAGCAAAACGAAGGGTGTCGGCAAGGTGTATGCGCCTGTCCAGTCCGGCCACAAAGGGCGTGACAAAAAGAGCAAGTAAGAAGTAGATTAGGATGATGTATTTGTCTAGTTGCTTTGTGCCCTCTTGCATTTTCTCTCTGTCTTTTAGCAGTTGCGGGGCTTTTTTATAGAGCAATATGCCTATGGCAAGCCTCCCAAAGCATATACGGCAAGGTATATCCATACCCACACATTGCCCACATCACCCGAGGCGGCAAAGAACACCAACCCCGTTATGATGATCCAGCGGATGGGCGCTAAAAAGACTTTCATTTTTAAATATAGCATCTTTGTTGCTATGCGCAAAATCCTCACCATCACCGCGGCCGTACTGCTGATTGCATTTCCGGGCCGCAGCCAGCAACGGGAGCGGATTCCCGGGTCTGTCTTTTACGAAAACATACGGGAAGCGTATCCCTCCATATCCCGGTTTTACTTCAAGCTCTGCCCACGTTCCGTCACTTTACACTTTTGGAGCGTTTTGCTTTACACTTTTAGGCGCGCCAAGTAAATAGGTTTCCAGCCGGCGTTCCCACACCAGCACCAAGGACATGACCCAGCGCGAGAGCAGCATCCAGGGCAGGCTGCCCCCG
>JAAYKT010000150.1 GCA_012522255.1 Clostridiales bacterium | reverse complement strand
GTTTAGTCCCGGAAATGTATGCGAAATAAGCGTATATGATGAACTTAAAAAAAATTACGTCAGGTTAAGTGAAGCAGATATAATAAATGGATTTTTAATAAAGGGATATTATGGCAGAATTGAGGATATTTTCTGATTTATGGATTAATTATGGACATTTACCGAGAACTCTCATAAAATTGAATAAGACAGCATGTGTGTTAACAGTATTATCAAACTAAAGATTGTAAAGAATTTTTGAAGATGGAGGCTTACATTTGAAAAACAATATAAAGGATTACCTGTTTGAGGAACTGCTGCCCAGGATCGAAAAACCCGGCAGGTATGTGGGTGCAGAGTGGAACAGTGTTAATAAAAACCCGGAGGATATCGAAATAAGATTTGCTTTTTGCTTTCCGGATATTTACGAAATTGGCATGTCCCATTTAGGAATGAAGATACTGTATCATTTGTTAAATGACCAGACAGGCATTTATTGCGAACGAGTATTTGCACCTTGGATTGACATGGAAAAGCTGATGAGAAAAGAAAATATAAAATTATTCACGTTGGAAACAAAGGATTACATAGATGATTTTGATTTTGTTGGATTTACTCTTCAATATGAAATGAGCTATACCAATATAATAAATATGTTAGATTTGGCAGGAATACCGATTTTATCAAGCGAAAGAAAAGAGGATTATCCTTTTGTTATTGCCGGTGGCCCCTGCGCATATAATCCTGAACCTTTAAGTTATATAGTGGATTTCTTTGTATTAGGTGATGGGGAAGAAATTATTCTTGAAATAATGGGGTTATATAGAACTTGGAAAAACAGCGGTAAACCAAAAGTAAGTTTTTTGGATGAAATAGCCGATATAAAAGGTATCTATATACCTTCTTTTTATGATATTGATTACAATGAGGATGACACAATAAATGACATTTTACCCATAAAAGAAATGGTGCCTAAAAAAATAAGCAGGAGAATTCTAAAGAAGTTAGCCGGCTCTTACTTTCCGGATAAAATGATTGTGCCTTCTATTGACATAGTTCATGACAGGATAATTTTAGAGATTTTCAGAGGTTGCACCAGAGGCTGCAGATTTTGTCAAGCAGGTATGGTCTATAGGCCTGTGAGGGAAAGAGAAGTAGGAGAACTTTTAGATTCGGCTCAATGCCTTTTGGACAATACCGGGTATGATGAAATTTCTCTGTCCTCTTTATCGACCGGTGATTATTCTCAGCTTGATGAACTGACAGAAAAATTGGTTTCAAAACACGAAAAAGACAGAGTTAGCCTTTCCCTACCTTCTTTAAGGATAGATTCATTTACATTGAAACTGTTGGATAATGTGCAAAAAGTCAGAAAATCAGGATTAACCTTTGCACCGGAGGCCGGCACTCAAAGGCTAAGAGATGTTATTAATAAAAACGTAACAGAAGAAGATTTAATGGAATCCGTAAAAGCCGCGTTTGAATCGGGATATAGCAGTATAAAGTTATATTTTATGATAGGGCTGCCGACAGAAACGATGGAAGATATAGAGAGTATAGCGGAGCTTGGCAATAAAGTATTGGATAAATACTATCAGACACCAAAAGAACTGCGAGGGAAAAGTGCTAATATATCAATCAGCATTTCCTCGTTCGTACCAAAACCTTTCACACCTTTTCAATGGGAATCCCAGAATACAATTGAGTTGTTAAGACAAAAACAAAGGTATCTGCAAAAACTAATAAAAAGGAAGGGAATTAAGCTCAGTTGGCATAATCCAAACACAAGCTTTTTGGAGGCTGTGCTTGCAAGAGGCGACAGAAGACTGGGCAAGGCCTTGATAAAGGCTTGGGAGTTAGGATGTAGGTTTGACAGCTGGGAGCAGCAATTTAAATATAAGATTTGGGAAGATGCATTTAACCAATGCGGTATAGCCCCTGAATTTTATGCCTTGCGAAAAAGGGACACGAATGAGATATTGCCATGGGACCATATTGATATTGGTGTGACAAAAAAGTTTTTAAAAAATGAATATAGAAAAGCTTATAAGGAAGAAACCACAAGGACGATGGAGTAGAATGGAAAAGACTATATTATATAACTGCAAAAAAGGTGGATGTATATGAATGTAAGGATAAAATTTAAAAAAGTAAACGAAAGCATATTTATATCGCATTTAGATCTTGTTAGGACATTTCAGAGGTCAATGAAGAGGGCGAAACTGCCAATGGTATACTCAGGGGGTTTTAATCCACATCCCGAAATGTCCTTTGCACAAGCGCTGGGATTGGGCATATCAAGTATAGGCGAATATATGGATGTTAAAATAAATGATGATTTAGAACCGGAAGAAATAAAAAACAAATTAGATAAAAACCTTCCAAAAGGCATTGAATTGATTGATATAAGACAGTTAAAGGATAATGCAAAACCGGCGATGTCAATTGTAAGCCATGGCCGATATAATATAAATATAAGATTTGACGGAGAAAATACGACAGCTATAAAGAATGGATTCGATAACTTTATAAATCAATCAAATATTTATGCTAAAAAAGTGCAATTTAAAAAGAATAAAGTGACTGAAGTTGATATAAAACCACTGATAAAAGAAATAGGAACAGACATAACAGAGAAAAATTTTGAGATAGATTGCATAGTGTTTTCCGGGAGTGCGGCAAATTTAAAACCGGAACTTATAATAAAAGCCTTTGAAGAATATATAAATATTAAAATAATAAGGTACAAAATAGAAAGAACAGAGCTTTTTGTTGAAAAGGGGAAAAAACTTATACCATTGATTGATGTAGATAATATAGACCGTATGGATAAGGGTCCCAAAAATTAAAAAGGTAATGTCAAGGAAGTGTATATACATAAATGAAAGGCGGTGAAGAAAGTGAAAGAGATTGTAGTGGACGCCGGTTTTGGTCAAGTGAGGACGGCTTTATTGGAGGATGGAGAACTTGTAGAAATTTATATAGAGGGCCGGGAAAACAGAAGTATTGTCGGTGACATTTATAAAGGAAAGGTAGAGAATGTTCTGCCCGGAATGCAAGCTGCTTTTGTAGAAATCGGAACTGAAAAAAATGCTTTTTTATTTATAAAGGATATTTTACCGGATTATTATCATGGCGAAGAGGAAGAAGATATAGAGGATAAAATTGTTTATAATATATGCGATTTGGTCAAAACAGGCCAAGATATACTTGTGCAAGTAATAAAAGATCCGATTGACAGCAAAGGTGCCCGGATTACAACCCACATAACTCTTCCCGGAAGGTTCGTTGTTTTGATGCCTACGGTGGATTATATCGGTATATCAAGGAAAATAGAAGACGAAAAAGAAAGGGAGAGGCTTAAAGAAATAGCAAGTACGGTTAAACCGGAAAATATGGGTTTGATAATTAGGACCGCAGGTGAACATTGTGACGCGGCAGAATTAAAAAGTGATATAGAATTATTGGTTAAGCTATGGGGGAATATATTAAAAAAGAATTACAAAGTGTCTTCACCTAATCTTTTACATAGAGATATGGACCTATTTGACAGAATTTTAAGAGATATATTTACTCATAAAATAGATAGGTTAATTATAAATGATAGAAATCTTTTTAATAAAGCAGTTGAAATGACTGATGAAATAGCACCCAATCTGAAAGAAAGAATTGAATATTACAGTGAATGTTTTGATATTTTTAATTATTTTCATATTGAAGAGAAGATAGAAGGCCTTTTAGATAAAAAGGTATGGCTAAAGTCAGGTGGATATATAATTATAGAGCAAGTAGAGGCACTTACCGCAATAGATGTTAATACCGGTAAATGTATAGGCGGAAAAGACCTATATGATATAGCATTAAAAACAAACATAGAAGCAGCAAAAGAAATTGCAAGACAACTCAGACTTAGGGATATCGGGGGAATTATAATAATTGATTTTATTGATATGCAAAATGAAAGCCAACAGAATATTGTTATAGAAGTTATTAAAAATGCATTAAAAAAGGATAGCAGTAAATCAAGTGTCTGGGGCATGACTCACCTTGGTCTCTTAGAGCTTACAAGGAAAAAGACAGTTCCGCCCAAAGAAGATATGATGCTTACAGGTTGCCCCTATTGCTTGGGTACCGGAAAAATATTATCACCCTTGATAATGATAAAAATGATGGAAAAAGACCTCAAACGATTACCTTTGGTTAAGTCCAATAAAGATATTACAATTGAAATTCACCCGGAAATGAAAGGGATACTATCAGGATACTCTAAATATTTTAATACTTTCGAGCTTAATAATAATGTTAAAATAAACTTTGAATTTAATGAGTCGTTACATAGGGATAAATACAATATAAAAGTGTATTAAATCCGAGACTATTGTTATCAAGCATTTTATTTGCTCCCAATAGACTGCTTACAATTTAAGCTTCAACAACCAAGGTTTAAATGCATGAAAAATTCGTGTTTGACAAAGCCCATGGCCTATGGTAAAATAACATGTCGTAGGCATATCCGCTCGGGACGGGTTTAAAATTATTACCTTGTATCCGGCGAGACTTATATAGTAGGAGGTGCAATGCCTAATGTATGCAATAATAAAAACAGGCGGAAAGCAATTCAAAGTAAGTGAAGGCGATATTATCAAGGTAGAAAAGCTTTCAGCCAAAGAAGAGGAAAAGGTGTGTTTTGATGAGGTGCTCATGATTGGTGGAAATGGAGAAATCAAGACCGGTACACCTATCGTAGAGGGAGCTTCTGTAGAGGGCACGGTTTTAAGAAATGGCAGAGGAAAGAAAATTATAGTATTTAAATTCAAATCTAAAAAGAATTACAGGAAAAAACAAGGCCACAGACAACCCTATACTCAGATAAAGATCGATAAAATTAATGCGTAACTATGATTAAGGTTAGAATTGTCAAAGGTTCTTTAGGGCGTGTCACGGAGTTTACGGTAGAAGGTCATTCAGGTTACAACATACACGGCGAAGATATTGTATGCAGTGCGGTATCGGTTTTGACTCAAACGGCACTGATTGGGCTGCAAGATATTGCCGGTATTGATGCGACCTATGAAATAAAAGACGGATATCTGAAATGCCAAATGCCGTCCGTAAAAGAAAAAGAAAAAATGATAAAGGCAAATGCAATATTAGACACAATGGTACTCGGTTTGAGTAATATTAAAAAGAATTATTCATCTTTCATTCAAATGGATATTAAAGAGGAGGTGTAGTGATGTTTGATATAAATTTACAACTATTTGCACACAAAAAAGGGGTCGGCAGTTCAAAGAACGGAAGGGATAGTGCTGCTCAAAGGCTTGGGGTAAAAAGATCAGATGGTCAGATTGTTAATGCGGGTAGCATTTTAGTCAGGCAAAGAGGCACAAAAATACATCCTGGAAGCAATGTAGGCAGAGGTAAGGACGATACTCTATTTGCCGTTGTAGAAGGAATAGTAAAATTCGAAAGAAGAGGCAAGGATAAAAAGCAAGTGAGCGTTTACCCTGTAGCATAAACATATTAAATATAAATACAGCAAGGGTGCTGTATTTTTTTTGTACTGAATTTTATTTGATTGCAGTTAAAGGTTATAGTAATATTATTTTGCATAGAATAAATAATAATTTTTAGATAAAATTATCTTAAAATCATATGCTATAAAAAGCATAGTTAAATACGAGGTGAAGCCATTGTTTGTGGACAGAGCAAGAATAATCATCAAATCCGGAGACGGGGGTGATGGTAAAGTATCTTTCAGAAGAGAAAAATATATACCCAACGGAGGCCCTGACGGCGGAGACGGTGGTAAAGGCGGGGACATAATTTTTATCGTTGATTCTAATATGAGAACATTAATGGATTTTCGATATAAAAGAAAACACGTAGCGGAAAATGGAGAAATTGGCGGCGCCAATAACTGTTTTGGCAAAAGTGGTAAGAGCTTGTATATAAAGGTACCGCCGGGCACTGTTATTAAGGATGCAGATGCGGATATGGTAATCGGTGATCTCAAAAAAGACAAACAGGAGCTCATTGCCGCAAACGGCGGCAAAGGCGGTAAAGGGAATGCCCAATTTGCAACCCCGACTCGTCAAACTCCGAGGTTTGCCATACCCGGTGAAAAAGGAGTAGAAAGAAACCTGATACTTGAATTAAAACTTATAGCTGATGTAGGTCTCGTTGGATTTCCCAACGTAGGTAAATCAACATTATTATCTATAGCTACTGCCGCGAAACCCAAAATAGCTGACTATCATTTCACAACTTTATCGCCTAACCTGGGTGTAGTTGCTTTGGATAGGAACAGGACTTTTGTCATTGCGGATATACCCGGCCTTATAGAAGGTGCTCACGAAGGTGCCGGCCTTGGCCTTGACTTTTTACGTCATGTGGAAAGAACTAAAATAATAATACATGTTATTGATGCTTCGGGTGTAGAAGGCAGGGATCCATTGGATGATTTTAGAAAAGTAAATGAAGAATTGCAACATTACAGTGATAAATTGGCTTCAAAAGTTCAAATAGTTGCATGTAATAAGATGGATATTCCCGGAGCCGATAAAAACTTTGAAAGAATTAAAAAAGTTCTTATAGATGAGGGTTATCGGGTAATGCCCATATCAGGTGCCACTAAAGCAGGAATAAAAGATTTGTTGAACATGACCTATAACGCACTGATGGAATATATTGATGACGAAGAGGAGGAAATTGAATACGTTGTCGATGTATCGCACCGTCAGAAAGATAATGTCAAAGGATACAGCATTAACATAGAAAACAATATATACAAAGTGACAGGTGAATTTGTTGATAGGCTTCTGGCATCTGTCAATATTCATGATAATGAGTCCCTTAAGTATTTTCAAAGGATTATAAGAAAAAAAGGCATAATAGAAGAGCTTAAAAGTGTGGGAATTAACAATGGCGACACGGTCAAAATGAATGATCATGAATTTGAATTCTTTGAATAAATATCAACTAAAATAAATTGATGGATAAGCGTATTATATGTATAGGAACTGTTGTTGTTCCCATGGACTTGGCACACTTTGATGCAGGTAATTAAGTATTTGGGGCAAGCCTCGTAATTGACATTTAGTATGAAGACAGTTAAATAACATGTGAACAGCAATTTAAGATTTTCTACAATCATTAGATTAAAGGAGTGAAGATATGGTTATTGGTTTAATTACTATTGTTTCAGCATTGCATGATTTGGCTTCTATTGAAAACTCGCATTATGAGCTGATTAATGATTTGAAGAAGAATTTTACGGTCAGGTTTATTACCCCTTCAGAAGCAGAATTTGTTGATATACCTTTAATATTTATTGCTTCGGGTGGAACGGAAGAAATGTTCCAAAATGTTTATAGGGAGTTGCCTAAACCTATAATTCTATTGACAGATGGACTGCACAATTCGTTGGCTGCATCAATGGAAATACAGACATGGATAAAAGGATTGGGTGAAAAATCAGAAATTTTGCACGGAAGTATAGATTATATCAAAGCAAAAATTGAAAAGCTGCATAGTTTTAAAGAAGCTGTTAGGAAATTGCAAAAATCATCCATCGGTGTTATCGGTTTTCCTTCCTCATGGCTTATTGCAAGTGATGTAGATTATATCAAAGCAAAAGAAAAATGGGGAGTGACCTTTCGAAATATTGAATTAACAGACTTTTACAACAGAATAGAAAAGGTGTCGCAGGATATAGCAAAAAACGTTGCGAGAGATTTTATAGATAACTCGGCCGGATGTAAGGAAGCGACAGATGAGAATATATTGGAGGCTGCAGTGGTTTATCTGGCCCTTAGAGACTTGGCTTTGGACAACGGATTAAATGCTTTAACACTCAAATGTTTTGACCTGATAGATAGAATAAAAACTTCGGGATGTTTGGCGCTGTCGCTTTTAAATGATGAAGGTTTGGTTGCAGGCTGTGAAGGTGATATTCAAGCCATATTCAGTATGTATCTTTTAAAGGTTTTAACCGGACAAGCCACTTTTATGACAAACCCTTCACTTATTGATGTAGACAAAAATGAAGTAATATTGGCACATTGTACCATAGCCACATCTATGGTCGAAAAATACACTATAAGAAGTCATTTTGAATCTCGCTTAAGTGTTGGCATTCAAGGAAAAATGAAAAATGAAGATATTACCGTATTTAAAGTTGGAGGATCTGATCTCAATGAATATTTTGTTTCTAAAGGTCAAATACTGGACAACCCTGACAGCGCAAATCGCTGTAGAACACAAATAAGAGTAAAAATGGAAAAGGACGTTGACTATTTTTTGAAAAATCCTATAGCAAATCATCATATAGTATTAAAAGGTGACTATGAAGATTATATTTCCGATTTTATGTACAAAATGGGATGTCGGCGGGTTATATAAACAGCAGAACAAAAATAGGTTAGCCTCAGTGTAAGGC
>JAAYKT010000149.1 GCA_012522255.1 Clostridiales bacterium | reverse complement strand
TGGAAATTAGGTAAATAAACTACTCAAAACATATTATACGAGGAGGACATAAAATGAAATTGCCTAAGCTGGATATTTTTACTCTATCATTATGGATTATTACGGCGGGTGTATTTGTATTTGTACTTTTTAAGGATAAGAAAAAAACGCTTAAGTCTATGAAAATGGCAAAAGGAATGATGGGCGGTTTGTTAGGGGATCTTGTGGGTATATTGTTTCTCATAGGTCTGATACTGACCTTTGTTCCGCCGGAAACAATAAAAACCTTATTGGGCAAATCAAATGTTGCCTTGTCCACTGTTATATCCGCCCTTGCAGGCAGCGTCACCTTGATTCCCGCATTTATCGCCTTTCCGTTGGTGGGTTCCTTGGTAAATGTGGGTGCCAGCATAGTGCCTGCGGTGGCCTTTTTAACTACGCTTACTATGGTGGGATTTGTGACATTCCCATTGGAAAAAAAGGAATTAGGATTTAAATTCGCCCTTTGGAGAAACTCTTTGAGTTTTGTTTTTGCACTATTAATTGCATTTATGATGGGGGTTGTAGCATGAAGATTTTAGAAAAAACTAAAAATAATATGGTTCTGTCCTTTGTGGTGTTAGCTTACGGAATATTATTTGTCACCATGCCGGATAAGGCGATGGCAGCAGTGGGAAACAGCATGTATTATGTTTTTGAAATGCTTCTTATTATGCCTGTAGTTTTTATATTGACCTCCGTTATTGAGGCATGGGTGCCAAAAGAAGTGATTATAAACGGGTTTGGAGAAAAAGCAGGATTCAAGGGCAATGTCTTTGCTTTTCTATTAGGCAGTTTTTCTGCCGGGCCTATTTATGCGGCTTTTCCCGTATGCAAAATGCTTCTTAAAAAAGGTGCGAGCATAGGAAATATTATTATAGTACTTAGCACTTGGGCTGTTATCAAAGTGCCCATGCTGGCTAATGAAGCAAAGTTTTTGGGTCCGAAATTCATGTTTCTAAGATGGATACTGACGAGTATTTCTATATTTGCCATGGCTTTTATTATTTCCAGGTTTGTTAAGACAGAGGATATGCCAAAAGAGGCAGAAGAGGCCGAAGAAGGTGTAAACGTTAATCAGGATTATTGTATAGGTTGCGGCGTTTGTGTTGATATTTGCCCCAAGGTTTTTTATTTGGAGGATAAAAAGGCTCATGTGACAGATATGGTTATAGTCGAACCTATGAAGGTTAAGGTGAGGCAGGCGGCAAAGGAATGCCCGGCGGATGCCATAGGGGTTAGCGGTTAGCTATTAGTTGGTTAGGGGTTATTTCAGTCGCGGGTCACTGGTGGCCAGTCTCCGGACACCGGGCTCTGGACTGTTGACTCAGGATGACGGTGTCGGGACGTATAATTGTAACGGATTTGTAGGGGAGGGCTTTGCCCTCCCATGGATAACAATTTCGAGGAGTCCAAACGTGATAGCAGCATTTTGGAGTTATTAGACTTTGCCCTCCCAGGGATGACAATTTCGAGGAGTATAACAATGACGAAAAGTGTCATTCTGAACGCAGTGAAGAATCTTTGTATCTGTTTCTTGCCTCTTGCCTCTTGCGTTAAAGCTGTGCTCAGGATGACGGTATCGGGTCATGTATCTGTGGCGAAATTGTCATTCTGAATGCAGTGAAGAATCTTTTTCAGCTTTCCGCCTTCCACTTTCAACCTTTCAACTTTTCGTTTTCAGCTTTTTGCTCCTCTTTCGTAATAAGACTTCATAATTTCCGGAGGTACCATGCTTCCTCCTGTTGCCCATACGATATGGGTGGAATCCTTCATTTTCTCACGGAGGTTCAATGAACCAATATAGTTCTTTCCTTCAGGGGTGCCGTTTAACCAGCGGGTGCCGGAAAAACCGGCTGCTGCGGAAGGTTCTATAAATATGTTTTCTTCATCTGCCAACTGCGCCAAGTATTTGTACAGTTCTTCATCATCCACCGTAAATATTCCGCTTAACATATTTTCCATGACTTTTCCTACAAAGCCGGAAGCCGTACCTACCGCAAGGCCGTCAGCTTCCGTCAGATTGTCAATACCTATATCTTGAACTGATATCCTATTATGCAGCCCCGTCATCATACCCAAGACCATACAAGGTGCATGGGTTGGCTCTGCAAAGAAGCAGTGAACATTGGCACCGTAAAGCAGTTTTAACCCGAAGGCCACTCCTCCGGGGCCGCCGCCTACTCCGCATGGTAAGTAAACGAAAAGGGGATGGTTTTCATCCACTTTAATACGTAAATCATCTAATTGTTTTTGCAGCCTTAAAGGGGCAACGGCATAACCTAAAAACAGACTCTTGGAATTTTCATCATCTACAAAATAACTGTCCGGATCTTTATCAGATTGTTTTCTGCCTTCCTCAACGGCTTTGCTGTAATCCGATTCATATTCAATGACATTGACTCCCTTGGAGCGAAGCAATTCTTTTTTCCACTTTCGCGCATCAGCTGACATATGTACATAAACCTTAAATCCCATTTTTGCACTCATTATACCGATACTGAGCCCTAAATTCCCTGTGGAACCCACGGCAATTCTATGGCGGGAATAAAATTCCTTGAATTTTTCACTTGCCAAAATCGAATAGTCATCTGTATAGGAGAGCAGGCCTTCTTTAACAGCCAAATCTTCCGCATGTTTCAAAATCTCGTAGATGCCGCCTCTGGCTTTGATGGAGCCGGATATAGGAAGGTGGCTGTCACATTTCAGTAACAGTCTGCCCTCTAATACGGTATCTGATGATTTTTCCAAAGCAACCTTCATGTTGGGGATTTCCCTCAGGGGCGATTCAATAATGCCTTTGGTATCAGCGGTTTCAGGAAAAACCTTTGCCAGATACGGAGCAAACCTTTTGAGCCTGTTTTCGGCATCTGTAATATCTGCCATAGTTAAATCTTCAGCACCTTCAAAGCTTTCATTTTTGTATAGAGGGTTTTGCCAGAAAACCTCTTTTGTGTCTATTAACTTGTCCAACAGCGGATGTTTTGTAGCTAATTGCTTTATTTCTTTTGAAGAAAACAAAAATTTCCCTCCTTAATATGTATTTTATAATTCTTATAATCTTAAATTTAAAACTGACAGTATTCACCTTTAATACGCTTGTAATGGTGCAAGTTCATTTGCAACTTAAATGGCTTGTATGCATGTAACTTAGTTGTTTTGCTTTTATATCAGACCCGGCACATTTCCGATATAAACATGGTTCAGGTATTTTGATGCAATGTTCTTTAGCTTCATAAGAAGAGCCGGATCCGTGGGGGGCAAATCCATATGGTATCTCGGATAATACCTGCTCAGATGAAGAGGAATATCTGGATTTAAAGATGCAAGCCATTTGGATAGTTTCGTCATATCCTCTTCACTGTCATTTTGGGTAGGTATTATCAGGCTTGTAATTTCTACATGACAGAATTTGACTGCCTCTTCTAAGGTAGCCATAACCGGTTTTGGCCTGCCTCCGCAGATTATTTTATAAAAATCTTCATCCATGCTTTTCACATCAATATTCATGGCATCAATAAAAGGCAAAAGTTCTTTTAGAGGTGGGATATTTATATAACCATTGGTCACCAAAACATTTTTAAGCCCCGCTTCTTTAAACTTTTTCGAACATTCAAGGACAAACTCATACCAAATGGTGGGTTCATTATAGGTGTAAGCTATTCCTATGCAATTAGGGTTCTTTTTGCATGTATTTATTAGTTTATCAATATCTACAACGCTGCTGTAATAGTCACTTTGGGATATTTCATAGTTTTGGCAAAAATCGCACCTGAAATTGCAACCAAAAGTTCCTATGGAAAGTATTTTTTTGCCTCTGTGAAAATGGTAAAGGGGCTTTTTTTCTATAGGATCCATGGCTATGGAAGATGCTTTTTTATAATTCAAAGTATACAGGACACCTTTTTCATTTTTTCTCACCTTGCAAATGCCGCTTTTTCCTTCAGGAATTTTGCAATTGTGAGGGCATAAAAGGCAATGAATTGAATTGTCATCAAGTTTTTTATACCATAAGGCTTCTTTTTTCATAACACCAACTCCGTGTTTTATTATAATTATTTTAACATATAAAGCCATTATTAAAAAGTATAAGCATTTCTGTTGATTTATATCCTATGATGCATTTATTCCTTATTATGTTTGCTTAAAACTTACAGTGTCAGAAATATTGGTATTTGATAAAGATTGCGTTGTGGAAAGGCTTAGAGTCTGTCAGCGAAATGGAGGAAAAGCGAAATCACTTGTGACTTAAGGGAGGTTTTTTGAACTTAATTTGTAAATAACCGGGGAAAGTTTGATTTCGCCTGTAATAAGCTTACAGACAATTAGCCTTGTAACTCAGCAATCATGTCAAATACAATAGTCTGCTATTATTATTTAAGCTATAGTATGCATTATAACGATTTGTATCATAAATTCATTGCAACACACCCTTTGAAATTTTATAGGTTAGGAGCTTCGTAATAAATAACTAATCAAGAAGGGAATATAATAAATATGTAGAATTTGTTTTTGAAAGAAGTAATATGCAAATAAAGTAGCCCTTTGGATGGAATCTTATTATTAAAAAGTAACATGAGCGACAAAGGAGTTGTTTGCCTAAGGGCAGCTATGGATAAAGAAACAAAAATAACAGTTATCGGCGGCGGCGCTTCAGGAATGACGGCAGCTATTTTTGCCGCCCGCAAAGGTGCAAAGGTCACTGTATTGGAACAATTGCCAAAAGTAGGCAGAAAGATTTTGGCCACCGGTAACGGAAGATGTAATTTTACAAATAGAAACATAGATATAAGTAAGTATCATGGGAAAAAAGCAAAGTTTGCTTATAGTGTTTTGAGCAGATTTGGATTTTTGGATACGATCAGTTTTTTTGAAGACCTGGGGCTGCATTACACAGAGGAAGACGGACGCATTTACCCGGCTTCCCTCCAGGCCTCTTCTGTTTTGGATGTGCTCAGATACGAGATGGAACATTTAGGTGTGGAAGAAGTTTGCGATGCCAAGGTTGATGAAATAAAAAAAGACGGCAGGGGCTTTTTGCTAAGAATTAAAGGTAAAAGCCCGATAATATGTGATAAAATTATTATAGCTACAGGCGGAAAAGCTAACCCGGGGTTAGGTTCTAAGGGGAGCGGTTACGGGCTGGCAAAATCTCTTGGACATAAAATAGTGGAACCTTTTCCATCCTTGGTACAAATAAAACTTGAATATCCGTATCTTAAAAGGATGGCGGGGGTTAGACTGACAGGCAGAGCATCTGTTATAAAAGAAGGAAAACTGTTGCGGGAAGACATAGGTGAGATACAATTTACCGAATACGGTGTTTCCGGTATACCCATTCTGCAGTTAAGCCGCCAAATAGGTGAACATAAAGAGCCTGATGTAAATCTTGTGTTGAATATAGATATGTTTCCTTACATAAGCAAAGAGGACCTGTTGCAACTGTTGATTAAAAGATGTAACTTAAGAAAAGACAAACCATTAGATATAAGTTTTATAGGCCTTATCAACAAAAAGCTTATAAATGTTATACTTAATGAAAGTGGAATAACAGAAGTAAGGATACCTTGCTCAAGGGTATCAAAAGAACAGCTTATTAATATTGCAAATGTGATGAAAAGTTGGTCGTTTAAAATAATCGGGACAAAATCCTGGAGTGAGGCGCAAGTGACAGCGGGCGGAGTGGATGTTACGGATATAGATAACAAAACACTGGAATCAAAGATTACACAAGGGCTTTATTTTGCGGGAGAAATAATGGATATTGACGGAGATTGCGGCGGGTATAATTTGCAATGGGCATGGGCAACGGGTTATTCAGCCGGTACAAATTCGGGGGTTTAGGAGGTAGGGTTCTTTGAAAGTGCAGATTACGGACACAAGGGATAGGATTTTCAAGTCCGCTATCAAAGTGGTGGGTCTTAGAGGCGATATTACGATTAGGGAACTGGCGGAATTGGCAGATGTTAACGTGGCCTCGGTTAACTATTATTTTGGCAACAAGAAAAACCTTCTTAAAGAAGTGGAAAAGCATTATTCAACATCTTTATATAACATGCAATATAATATTCTCACCTCCGGCGATTTATCTCCTTATGAAAAACTTATAAACTGGGCAAAAAGTCTTTCCGGTTTTATTGTTGAATATCCGGCTCTTATAGGTTTGATAGTAAATCTTACTACGGAGGACAGGAGTTACAAACCTGCCTTAATCCAAAAAATCTATTTGAATAAGGATTTACAGTTAATGATACAAAAAATTATCAGAGACATAATAGACTCTGAAGATGAAAGAATCATAAACTTCAAGTATCTGCAGATATTTTCGGGAATATTAGGTCCAATCATAAACAGGATAGTAGAAGAAAATTTTGCAGACGGTCATATGATTGTGTCTTTGAACAGTAATGATGATTTTGAAGAATACATCAGGCTTCTTATTGATACCGTTTTGGGATGATATAGGCCTGATTAATGTTTACATTATCACATTATTGCGCTTAACGTTATTGACTTGCCGAAAAGTCTTAGGCTCCTTCATTTCGTTGACACCAAAGTCGTGTGGGCTTTAATTCCATTTCCGTATTACTTTAAATTCCATTCTTAAATTTCTTGATTACCTGATGAATTAATGATACTATTGAAACATAGGTTTTAAACAGGCGTTTAAAAATGGTTTAGACATGGAGAGTAAAATTCAAAACAGTTAAGTAGTTTGAACCATATAACAGAACAAAAAAGAGATAACCACTTTTTTTTGTAAACAAAATGTTATATACCTTGTTAAATTTGAAATGCAGTGGCAGGTTTTGCAAGAATTTATAATCGGGGGTAGTATAAGTGAATGTAAAAAAAGTACTGATAGTTCTTATTCTCATTTCTCTAATTGCATCAGGTTGCAGTGTAAGCAGAGCACAAAACAATGAAACACCGGATAAAAAACCCGTGAAAGTCATGGAGGTTAAAGAAGAGGAGGCCGTATCACGTCTCACTTATATGGGTATAGTCACGCCTAAGGAAGTAAAAAAATTGGGTTTTAAGTCTCCGGGAGAAATCAAGTCCATCAATGTTACGGAAGGCCAGAGAGTAAAAAAGGGACAGGTCCTTGCAACCATCGACACCAAAGATTTGGGCTATTCTGTTGATGCTGCAAAAGCTGCAAAGGATGCGGCAACAGCCCAATACGATAAAGCCCTAAAAGGTGCTACGGAGGAAGATATTGTTTTGGCAAAAAGCAATGTAAACAAAGCGGAGAGTGCATACAGTTTTGCCAAGGATAATTACGAAAGGGCAAAAAAATTATATGATGCCGGAGGGCTTTCCAAACATGAAATAGAAGGGGCCAAATTAGAATTAGACATAAGAGAAGAAGAACTAAGCGCTGCCAAAACCTTGCTGAGCCAGGTTGAAAAAGGTGTCAGGGAAGAAGATTTAGATTTTTTAAGGGCACAGATAAGTCAGGCAAATACGGATTTGAACTATAAGACTAATTTAGTTAAAGACGGAGTTATGGTATCAGATATGGACGGATATGTGATGACACTTCTTGCAAAAACCGGTGAAATAACCGGCGCAGGCTACCCCATCATAGTCATGGGAAGCGGTACAAATATAGTAAAGTTCGGTCTTACACCGGAGGATGCCTCAAAAATAGACATCGGTATAGATATAGAAGTCGAAATATCAGGTGAGATTTATAAAGGAAAGATAACAAGCATAGATAAAATAATGGATGAAGAAACCCGCACTTATACAGTCAGGGGTGAAATAGAAGATGCAGCATTACCCTCTGGGGCCATTGTTAGGGTCAGCATTCCAACGGGAAAATACAATGCTATTGCCATACCATTGACAAGCGTAATGAATGGCAGTTTTGATTATGTATATATAATTGAAAACGATTTGGTAAAAAAGAAACAAATAGAATTAGGCGATATAAAAGAAGACAAAGTAGAAGTTCGGGGATTGGACATAGGAGATATTTTGGTTGTGGAAGGCATGAAAAAAATAAACGACGGAGAACCGGTAGAAATCATAAAATAGTGGGGGTAGGTTAGTGTTGATCAAAGTTGTATCGGCAGCAATCAGAAATAGAAAAATAGTATTTGCGCTATCAATCGGCCTAATGATTTTTGGGCTTTTTAATTATTACATTATTCCCAAACAGGAAGATCCTGATATAACGTCACCTTTTGCCATGATAACAACGGTCTATCCCGGGGCATCACCGGAAATCATTGAAAAAACCGTTACAAAAAAAATCGAGGATAAACTGGTAGAAATAGAAGGATACGATTATTCCCAATCTTTTTCAAAAAACAGTGTGTCTATAGTAATACTGAGACTTAGGAACGATGCGGACCCGGATAAAAGCTGGGAGTCACTGAGGCAAAGTATGAAAGACCTGCAAAGCGAGTTGCCGGAAGAATGCGACGATATCGAAATAAATACAAAACTTGCAGATACCGCAGGCATGATAATCAGTCTTTCCGGTTCTGAATACAGCTATGAGCAGTTGGAGTTTTTTGCCGAGGATTTAAAAAAAGATTTGATGAAGATTGACGGTATATCAAGATTTGATATTGACGGTGTACAAAAAAAAGAGGTAAAGATTGAAGTAGAGCCGCAAGTATTAAACCAATATCAGCTTTCTCTTTCTGATATTGTTAACATTATAAAAGCTAACAATGTGGAAATCCCCGCCGGAACCATTGAGGGCGAGAGCATAATAAACGTCAAGGTATCAAGTAGATATGAAAACATAGAAGACATAAAGGATACTATATTTTATATATCTTCCGAAACCGGGGGTTCAGTAAGGCTGAAAGATATAGCAAATATCTATATGGGCTTGGAAGAAGCCAATTACAAGGTTAAGTACAATGGTGAAAATTCCGTCCTTTTGACAGGCTATTTCATAAGCAATAAAAACATAGTTATCATTGGAAAAGCTGTGGTGAAAAAGCTGGATGCTTTTAAAAACAGGCTGCCAAGTGATGTGTCTATGGATAAAATAATTTTTCAACCCCACGAGGTAAACAAATCCACCAATAATTTTATTCTTAATCTATTGCAAGGAGTTGTTTTTGTAGTAATCGTTGTATTTTTAGGAATGGGTTTGCGTAACGCCCTTATCGTGTCTGCGGTTATACCTTTATCTATTTGTATTACATTTATCATGATGAGCATATTTAAAATCAAGCTTCATCAGATTTCCATCTCGGCACTTATAATAGCTCTCGGTATGCTGGTGGACAACGCAATTGTCACCTCGGATGCCATACAGGTAAGGATTGATAGGGGAGACGAAAAATTAAGAGCATGCATAGGCGGTGTCAGAGAGGTTGCCATACCAATATTTACATCGACACTTACTACTGTAGCGGCTTTTATACCCTTGCTCATGTTGGACAGTGTTGCCGGCGAATATGTATTCAGCGTACCTGCAATCGTCATAATAGCCCTTAGCGCCTCATATTTTGCCGCACTGTTTGTGACACCGGCGCTGGCATATATATCCTTTAAACCAAGTAATGATAAGACTAAAAAGCATAGAATGAGAATATTTTTTGGGAAACTTTTGGATATGGGGCTTAGGAAAAAATCAATAACTATCGCGATAACACTGATTATATTTGGTACTTCCATCTATACAGCACTTAACCTTGGCCTTCAATTTTTCCCTTATGCGGATAAGGATTTGCTGTATATCAATATAAATGCGGAACAAAACTTTGATATAGAAAAAACAGAAAAACTGACGGAGGAAGTCTTTGAAATTTTGTCAAAAGAAGAAGGTGTGGTATTTCATACCGGTGCCATAGGCGATGGCCTACCCAAATTTTATAATGCTGTTCCCTTAAGCACCCCATCGAAAGACTATGCCCAGGTTTTATTCAAAGTTGACTTGAAAAAAAGTAAAACTTTTAAGAACAATGCTCAGTTTGCCAATCACTTGCAACAATTAATTGACAGTCAGATAACAGGTGGTACAGCAACGGTCAAGCTATTGGAATTAGCCGAACCAACCGGTGCCCCGGTAAGGATCAGGATCTCCGGTGAGGACATGGAAAACCTGATTGAAGCAGCGGAAACCATAAAAGCATCCCTTAGGGAAATTTCAGGCACAATAAATATTGAAGATGACCATAACGATAAAATATATCAATACAATGTAAAAATGGATACACAAAAGGCGGCTTTTTACGGACTGTTACCTTATGATGTTCAAAATGAAATAAATATAGCATTGATGGGCAGGGATGCATCAAAGCTCAGACAAAGAAATAATGAATATACGATAAAAGTAAAGGGTGCCATTGAAAACAAGGAAGATTTGGAAAATCTAATGATAAAGTCCGGTGTCACCGATCAAAAAACCTTGCTTAAATCTTTCGGAGAAGTAAAATTGGATAATGAATATCCCATGATAACAAAATACAACAGGGATATGACAGTAACGGTATACAGCGACGTAATATCAGGCTATAATCCTGTTGATATCACATGGAAACTTGAAAGGAATTTGAAAAAAGCAGATTTAAGCAAGGTAGAAGTAGTTTTTGACGGGGAAAGAGAAAAGATATTAGAATATTTCGGAGATCTTGGAGTTTCTGCCATCTTTGCTATATTTGCGGCATATCTGATCTTGCTGTTTCAGTTCGGTTCTTTTATGCAGCCTTTAATAATACTTGTCACCATTCCCCTGTCAATAATAGGTTCCGTTTTCGGGATAGCAATATTCAAACAACCTTTGTCCTTTACCGCACTGCTTGGTATTGTGAGCCTTGCAGGCATAGTAGTGAATAACGCCATACTCTTAATAGATTTTATAGACGAGGAAAGAAAAAAAGGAAAAGATATAGTAGGGGCATGTACAGATGCGGTAGAAAAAAGATTCAGGCCCATAATGTTAACCACCATAACCACTGTTATAGGGTTGATTCCACTTGCTCTGGGTGGCAGCAGTCTTATGGTACCCATGGCAATATCACTTATGAGCGGTCTTATGGTATCCACCTTGCTGACATTGGTAATAATCCCTGTGGTCTATGCAGTATTTCAAAAAGATAATAAGGATGTGGGTGCAAAAGCAACAGAAACTATGTAGACCCCTGCTTCCTGACCCTTGATCTTAGCTTCTTGTCAAAAACCGACCGAGAGAAGCATTTTAGGTCCGATACTTGGTTTGCAAACCCGGGTCAGGGAAAAAAAGTCATTACCGCCAAAAATTTAAAGGGTTATTTGCACACTGTGTAGAATAAGAAGAACGACTTATATTGTTTCATAATCCTGTATAAATCTTATATACGGAGGTTTTTTATTATGAAAGAAAAAGTAGAATCAGTGCTTGTAAAACCCGATGAAGACCTATCAGATGTACACATAAGACAAAGCCAAAAGTTCGACCTCCAAAAAGATTTTGATTTTCATATAGAGAATATTAAAGACATTATGATTACTTACACCGCTGTTGACGGGAATTTTTTGTTGCCACCAAAAAAGATATTAATGTTATTGGGATACAATGAAAATGATTTCCCTAAAAATATATGGGACATTACTGATGAAGATGATATTGAGAAAGAAAAAGCCCTGCTCCAGGAATTAGTAAGCGGTTCAAAGGATAGTTATAGTATAATAAAAAGAGTATTTAGAAAAGATGGAGAGATCAGCTGGTTTTTAAAATATTCCTTCCTCGTAAAAAAAGATGATGAATCTATAAAATATGTTTTTAATTATCTGATTGATATTACTGAAACAAAAAAGTATGAGGAAGAGCTGCAACTTATTAATTACAAATATAAAAAACTTTTGGATATTATGCCGGATATCGTGATAATTTTAGATGATGGTTTAATTACATTTATAAATGATGCAGGAGCAAGAACTTTAGGTTTTCGTGAACCCAATGACCTCATTGGTAAAGAAGTGCGCAATTTTATTGCCGATGGTGAAGAAGAATGTGCCAAAAAGGTTGCTAAATGTATACAAAATGTTGATGTAGTCAGCGAACCCGCTGAATTAAAAATTAGAAAAAATGATGATCAGATTTTGCATATGGAGTCTATAAATGTGGGTTTTATGGATGGCGAAAAAATGTCTATGCTGTCGGTACTGAGAGATATAACGGAAAAGAAAAAAAACGAAGCACTAAAAGAAGAAGCAATGAAAAATGCCATGCTATTGGAACAGGCTAAGGAGGCAGATAAAGTCAAAAATGAATTTTTGGCTAATATATCCCATGAACTGAGAACCCCTTTAAATGTTATCATGGGGGTTTTGCAGCTTTTAACTTTATTAGAAAGCCAAGAGTCTTTGAATTATAGCAGTTTTGAAAAATACATTAAATTAATGAGACAGAATTGTTATAGGCTTTTAAGACTTATAAACAATTTGATTGATATATCCAAAATAGATGCAGGATTTTTTAAGATCAGATTGAAAAAATGTGACATTATAAAAACAGTGGAAGATATCACCTTATCCGTAGCCGAGTATGCTAAAAGCAAAGGAATATCACTTATTTTTGATACAGATGAAGAAGAAAAAACAGTATATTGTGATCAGGATCAGATAGAAAGGATCATTTTGAATCTCCTTGGCAATGCAATAAAATTCACTCATTCAGGTGGAAATATTGATGTAAATATGGAGTCAACGGAAGATTATGTTCGGATAAAAATTAAAGATAACGGAATCGGTATTCCGGAAGATCAAATCGGCATAATATTTGAAAGGTTTAAACAAGTTGGGAATGGATACGGAGGCAGTGGAATAGGTTTATCTCTGGTAAAATCTCTTGTTGAATTGCATGGAGGTAACATAATAGTTAACAGCAAGGTTGACCATGGTTCAGAATTCATAGTCACTTTATATGTAGGTAAAAAGGCTCATATAATCAAGGACGAGGAGAAGGAAGACGTGGAAGAAAAACAGAATAATTACGATAATATCAAAATTGAATTTTCCGATATATATTCAGATTAGGCATTATAATATAAACATATCAAGATTGTGGTTATTATACATAATACTATATAAAAGGCAATATCTACTAAGGTATTGCCTTTTATATAGTCTAAAAACAAAATGATAACCATTTAATGTGTCAAAGCGGCTTTTGTTTTTTATCCACAAGCCTTAAATATAGATAAATCAAATGAATATGTAAGGATAATAACCTTACTGTTCAACAACCTTATGCACAAACTGTTAATAACATGTTTATAAGATGCTGATATTAGGTGACAATTTGTGAATAAGCTCTATCGTCATGCACCCAAAACAATGGGAGCACATACAATATAGTATAAAATCCCGGGGAAATAGGTGATGATGACATGGTGAAAATCAAGCAAGGTGATTTGGTGAGCAGAATATCCTATAATAATGATATTATTTTCAAGGTTTGTAATATAAAGGATAACAGTGATGGTGAAAGGATTATAATTCTAAGAGGTATCAATGTTAGATTGTTGGCTGACTCTCCGGAATCGGATTTAATTCCGGCTACGTACGATGAAATAAAAGGAGACAGCAAAGTATATGAAGCCATGACAAGACGAATACCTAACAGCAAAAATAAGGAAGAAAAAAAAAGCCTGAGATTCCTTTTAAGAGAGCCAAACAGTGCTACTCTGCCGGGAAAGGTAGTTCACATAGATGGGGACGGGGAATATTTAGAGCTTTGTTTAAATGAATACAAAGAAAAAGGCATCAGAGCTTACGGTTTTGAAAAAATCGAATCAGAGCAACCCAAAATCATATTTGATATTCTAAAAAAAATTCATCCTGATATTTTGGTGGTAACAGGCCATGACGGTTTTTTTAAAAAAGAAAAAGAATACGCTGATATCAACAATTATCGTAATTCAAAATATTTTATTGAATCAGTAAAAGAAGCCAGAAAATTTGAATCTTCTTTAGATGATTTGATTATAATAGCCGGTGCCTGTCAGTCCCATTACGAAGGCATACTCGATGCAGGTGCTAATTTTGCGAGCTCACCGGGAAGGATATTGATTCATGCATTGGATCCGGTAAGAGTGTGTGTTGCCATAGCTATGACTAATATAGATAAGGTCGTAACCGCAAAAAGTATCTCTGTCGATGTATTATCGGGTTTGGAAGGCATTGGTGGTTTGACCAGTATGGGAAAACAAAGGGAGGTCGCCCCCAAACCGCGCTATAATTTTGAGCAGGGGGATGTACCGAATGCTATATAGTGTTTTTGATTGGGAAAAATCCTTAATTATGAGGATGGATATAAATGAATTGGCAGCAAGAATAGCTGCTTTTAATATAAGAGAAAACTCCTGCCTTGAGACTGCAAAGTGTTTTGCCATTATGGCAAGAACAGAGTTGGCACGCAAAACAAAACTATACAATGGCAGCGGTTGTAATTTAAGAAAGGGCAGCGATATCTGCACCAAGCCCGGGCATTGCTTGGAATTTGGTATACCTAATATATATACCCCCTATGATAAGATGCCCCAAAGTATCAGGCAAGCAACGGAGGAAACAAAAAATAAAATCATCACCTTTGGCGGTAAACCCATAAAACCTTATTTTCACCTTAGATGTGGGGGAACTACGGAAAATTCTGAAAATGTATTAGGTAACAAGATAACTTATCTAAGAAAAGTATACTGTAGTTATTGCGCAGATATTGAGGATGAGGAGAAAGACAAGTATTTTACCTTGGAGGAGTTGGAGCAACTCCTAAATATTAAAATTGTAAAACCAAAGGATGAGTATTCAAGCTTTAATGGTATATTTGAAAAAATAGAAGTCGACGAGGACGGAAGAATAAGGTCGGTAAAAATAGGCGGTAAAAATTTTAAAGGAACGGAAATAGCTGATAAGCTTTACCTTAATTCAACGAGATTTAATTATATGCCTGTAAAATTCTTAATAACTTGCATCGGTAAGGGGCACGGACTGGGATTATGTTATTCGGGATCTGAAGAAATGGCAAAAGCGGGTATGAAATATGAAGAAATACTGAACTACTATTATACGGGTATAGACATAGAAGAAATGCGGCGACCTGACAGGCCGTTAAACGGGCAAATAGTAGTTTTGGATGCGGCTTCAGGCAGAGGTGATAAAAACGAGTCGAAAAGCATGACCGGGTTCGCCGAGGGCCCGGTAAACTTGTCAATTGTATTAGAATTAAAAGAGCTTTTAAAGGAAAACGGGGCGGTAGTCTATTTAACAAGAGAGACCGAACACAATGTCATCCTTTCAAAAAGGGTTGAACTTACAAATGAAAAGAAACCGGACTTTTTTATATCAATAGGACAAAATACTTTTCAAAATGATACTGCATCGGGTACAGAAATCTATCATTATAGGGAAGATAAAGCAGGGAAAAAGCTTTCGGAGTATATTATGGAAGAGGTAACAAAGGAACTAAATTGTAATGACAGGGGTGTGAGAGAAGCAGAGTTCTATTTACTGAGGGAAGTAAGATGCAGCGCAACTTTTATTGAACTTTTATATATTACAAACCCGGTTGATGAAGGCAAATTGAAAAGCCCATTAATGCATAAAAAAGCCGCCCGGGCCATATATAGGGCTGTTATCAGATATTACGGAGAATAACAAGGGCACCATAGATAGGGGCCATAACTATCAAATCATGTCAAAAACCTTGATATTTCGACATATTACAAGATAGTCTAAAAATATGCAACATTGCAGCTACTGAGTCAATAAAACGTATTTGACTTAAAAAGAAGTAGTTTGATATAATATTTGTCTCAAATTTGACAGATGCCATAATATATGTTAAAATATTAAGTGTTTGGAAGGCAGGTGATTTTTATGGCGTCAAGAAACACTCTGTCCCTCATTAAAAGAAATGTAGATAATCATGTAGGCGAAAGAGTAGTGCTAAAAGCTAACAAAGGGCGCAAAAGAATATCCATCAGAGAGGGAATTATTGAAAAAACATATCCAAGTATTTTTGTGGTTAGAATAGATGGGGATGTAGTAGAAGATGCCGGGAGAGCAGTTTCATACAGCTATTGCGACATCTTGACCAACACAATTGAGGTATTTTTGCATAAGGATAATATGAAAATAGGATGCATGTAAATTTAATAAGAAGAGAAAGAATCTTGAGCTTTTATTATAAATTATAATTATCGCGTTTAAAGATTCTTTTTTTATGCCAAAAATTACAGATAGCAAAGTTTTATAAATAAATCTTTATGCATATATTGCATATACCCTGGAAACTCTACCTTAGGGTATGCATAATCAAGTATAGGAATGGGAAAGGCCGGAGGGCTTTCGTGTTGATTACTTTAAAATACATTTACTGGGTAAGTATACACTATAAATGCATACACTATCAATATTACAATTTTTTACAAATACAAAGCTTGTAAAAAAAAAGGTCAAAGTATATAATTAGGTAGGAATATGCAGTTATTCAAAAGAAATTGAACGAAAGGAGCATTTTTGATGAATAATTATAAAAATACGAACTTTTTGAATGTAACATCTGAAATAGGCAACCTAAAAGCAGTTTTACTTCACAAACCGGGTAAAGAATTAGAAAGACTTACCCCGGAGTATTTGAGAGAATTGTTATTTGACGATATACCCTGGTTGAAGAAGATGAAGCAAGAGCACGATGAGTTTGCACGGGTTTTGAAAGACAGGGGAACTCTTGTGTATTACATCGAAGACCTATTGGCGGAAGTGTTGAGTGATAAAGATGTTAAGGAAGACTTTGTCAAAAGGCTATTGAAACACAGTAGGATAGAAAATCCCAATCTAAACGAGATGCTATATGATTATATAATTTCAAAGGGAACAGGGGAAATTGTTGAGATAGCAATCGGCGGCTTAAATAAAAAAGATGTTCCATATAATAATAGGGAATTGAGTCTGACAGATTACATATATGCAGATTACCCCCTCTACATTAATCCATTGCCAAACCTATATTTCATGCGTGATCCTGCGGCTGTTATGGGTAAAGGCATCAGCATTAACTCAATGCACACGGCTGCAAGGGCAAGAGAACCCATCTTGATAAGATATATATACGAATACAATCCTTTGTTCAAAAAAGAATCAGCACCCCTTTGGTATGATTACAGCATTCCGTTTAGCATGGAAGGTGGGGATATGCTGGTGCTTTCAAGAGAAGTGGTGGCTATCGGCTGCAGCGAGAGAACATCGGCGGAAGGCATTGAAATAATAGCAAAAAATCTGTTTGAGGGTGTGGAAGAAATTAAAGAGGTTGTTGTCGTGAGAATTCCGGCATTAAGAGCTTTTATGCATTTGGATACGGTATTTACCATGATTGATTATGACAAATTTACCATATATCCGGGAATACAGGACAAGGTCGAAGTGTATCGACTGATAAGGGGAAAGAACAACAATGTAACGGTAAAACACGAAGATGAACTGGTGGATACCCTGAGAAAGGTTTTAAAAATACCCACAATAAGGCTTATAGAGAGCGGCGGGGGAGACCCGGTAACGGCTGCCAGGGAACAATGGAATGACAGTACAAATACGTTGGCAATAGCACCCGGGGTAGTTGTAACCTACAGCAGAAACGAATTTTCCAATGAAGTCCTAAGACAAAACGGGATAGAAGTTTTGGAGATAGAAGGTTCCGAATTGGTCAGAGGCAGAGGCGGCCCCAGGTGCATGAGCATGCCGTTGGTTAGAGAAGAGATATAAGGGGCACCGGGCACGCGGGCACCGGGCACCGGTTGCTCGCGGCGCTGTCATTCTGAGCGCAGCGAAGAATCTTCAGGGCGATGGGTTAAATGAAAATATATAAAAATAACTATATTAGGAGGAAAAATTTATGGCAGTAAATTTAAAAGGAAGAAGCTTTTTAACACTGATGGATTTTACACCCGGGGAAATAAGGTACATGCTGGATCTTGCTCATGATTTAAAATCAAAAAAACGAGCCGGCATATACAACTACATGTTAAAAGGAAAAAACATTGTATTGTTATTTGAAAAAACATCAACAAGAACAAGATGTGCGTTTGAAATTGCAGCATTGGAAGAAGGAGCCCATGTGACCTTCTTAGATTCATCCAGCTCACAGGTGGGCAAAAAAGAATCCTTGGAAGACAGCGCAAAAGTATTGGGCAGATTTTTTGACGGTATAGAATATAGAGGGTTTGAACAATCCGTTGTAGAGGATTTGGCAAAGTACTCCGGAGTGCCTGTATGGAACGGGCTTACGGACATAGACCATCCTACTCAAATATTGGCAGATCTTATGACCATAGAAGAACATGTTGCAAAACCTTTAAATAAAGTAAAAGTGGTATTCGTGGGAGACACAAGAAACAATATGTCCTATGCCTGGATGTATGGCTGTGCAAAGATGGGCATGCATTTTGTGGCGTTGGGGCCTAAAGAACTATGGCCTGATGAAGAAATACTAAACAAAGTAAATGCAGTGGCAAAAGAAACCGGAGCAATAATAGAGGTCTCGGACGATGTTGATTTGGCAGTAAAAAATGCAGATGTAATATACACAGACGTATGGGCTTCCATGGGTGAAGAAGATAAAATCCCGGAAAGAGTAAAACTTTTGGCACCATACCAGGTTACAATGGAAATGTTGCAAAAGACAGGGAATCCTGATGTAATATTCCAACATTGTCTGCCCGCATTCCATGATTTTGAAACAAAAATGGCTAAGGAAATGATGGATAAAGGATATGATATGAGAGAAGTAACCGACGAAGTATTCAGAAGCAGGCATAGCGTTGTATTTGACGAAGCGGAGAACAGGATGCATTCGATAAAGGCGGTAATAGTGGCAACACTATAATCGGTCGCCTGTCCCCGGTCTCCGAAAAGTGTCATTCTGAGCGCAGCGAAGAATCTTCCCGGGCGCTTGGCATTGGTCGTTAATCACCGGTTGTAGGGGCGCACCTTTGGTCGCCCGTGAGTGGCTGTGTCGTCCACGTTTAGCAGTAGATTTTATAGCGGAGAATTTTTCTCCGCTATAAGAAATTAATAAGGTTTTTTTAAATGTAAATAATAGATAAAGGAATAAATTAAAATACAAAACAATCGAATAGGAGAGAATTAAAATGAGTGCAAAACGAGTGGTTATAGCATTGGGAGGAAATGCCCTTCAGGAATCAGGAGCACCGGCAACGTCAGATGCCCAATTGGCAGTGGTAAAAAAGACTTCCGAATATATTGCAGAGATTAGTGAAAAAGGATATGAAATTGCCATAGCTCACGGTAACGGTCCACAAGTGGGCAGAATACTTCTGGCGTCGGAAACCGCTTCTGATGTAACCCCTGCAATGCCCTTTGATGTATGTGGGGCAATGAGTCAGGGATACATAGGTTATCACATTCAACAAGCTCTTAAATATGAGCTTAAAAAAAAGAATAAAGATTTACCTGTAGTAACAATTGTTACACAAGTTGTAGTGGATAAAAACGATCCGGCTTTTGTAAACCTTACAAAGCCTATTGGCCCCTTTTATACGGAAGAGGAGGCTAATGTTATAGCCAAGGAAAAAGGTTATGTTATGAAAGAAGATGCCGGTAGGGGCTGGAGAAGGGTTGTGGCCTCACCCAAACCAATAAAAATTGTGGAAATAGATTCTGTAAAAAGACTTTGGGATTCTACTATAGTAGTCACCGTTGGCGGAGGAGGTATCCCTGTAATAGAAAATGATGACGGGTCCTTGGAAGGAATAGCAGCGGTAATAGATAAAGACTTGGCGGCGGAAAGGCTTGCCGAAGATATAGATGCAGATGTATTGGTAATACTCACCGAAGTTGAAAAGGTCTCAATAAATTATAAAAAGCCCAATCAGAAGGACCTTGATTTAATCAGTGTGGCACAGGCAGAACAATATATAAAAGAAGGACACTTTGCCCCCGGCAGTATGCTACCCAAGATCGAGGCGGCCATGGGGTTTGCAAAGTCCAAATCAGGGAGAAAGGCAATAATAACTTCATTGTATAAAGCTGTTGATGCATTGGAAGGCAAGGCGGGTACGACGATAGAATTGTAAACCGGTCACCTGACACTGGTCTCTTATCTTTGGGTGTTAGAACTTAGAGCTTAGAGCTCAGGGGTTAGAATGCGGGCTGCTGATTTTTATTGATTAGGTATTCCATGGGGTCAAGATCCTTCGGCAAGCCTCAGGATGACATTATCGGGTTAAACATATATTACGAAACTGTCATTCTGAGCGCAGCGAAGAATCCTTCCTAAAAACCGACCAGGAGAACCGTCAGACCGTGTGGCAATTGCAGTGCCATGCATGCCAATAACCGGTCTTTGCCCCGGTCCGTTGTTTATTTTTACTTAAATTTAACTAAAATAAAAAGG
>JAAYKT010000148.1 GCA_012522255.1 Clostridiales bacterium | reverse complement strand
TTTCTGTTATGGCCTCCCCAAAATCCGTCGACTTTTATATTGGTTTTAGAATAAATATACTCTATCCCAACCTGTTCATTAAAAGTGGTATAACCCTTCTCCTTCATGAATTTAAGAAGACGGTTTATGAGAGATACATGAATAAGGTAACCGCAAAGCTGCATGAATTCATCGTGGATCTATTTTGCCAATACAGTGAACAAAAATTGGAGCTTTCAAAAGAATATGATAAGGAAATGGAAAAGATTCAAGATGATCATTCTATAAATCGAAAGGAATTACTTGATAGGTTGGATAAAACAACATCATTGGAACAAGACGAGAAAATCTTTAAACAACTTGAGGAACTTAATGATGATTATCGTATGAATATTCATCGTTTGCACAAAGAATATTATCCGAAGTTTAACAATTTAGCCGCTCCTTTTTGGAGCAATGCAACCATAGATGCGGCAGAAGCATATAAAAAAATAGAAAAATACGTGCCACAAATGTATACTGACTGTATGAAGCACATTATGCTTATATCGGATGAGAAAGTTAGAGATTCCCTTGAGGACGAATTGATTGCCAAGGTTACCGGTTATATAGAAATGGGTTTGAAAAACGCTATTGACGCATATGGCATGGCGTCCCCCCTGGATATCAATGCATGCGGATGTGACGAAGAAGAGCTTGATGAAATAAAGGAAAGAAAAAAGGAAAGAGAAAAGGAAAAAGAAGAAGCGGCAAACAAGGCAATTCTGAAAGCCATGCAGGACAGGGCAAATTTCTTTGCGGGTAAATTGGATGAAAACTCCAGATACTACAAAGAGTTTATTAAAAAATATGAAGTTCCCTGTAATTTTGGATTTGTAAAGGGGAAAATAAGCCCATATAAGTCCTGCTTTGAGATTGGGGTAGATGCTTTTAATGTTGATATAAAATTCAGATCCGAAACGCATCATATTCGAAATACTACAACTTACGATGGGGGAATTAAGCTTGGAGGTAATATTGAACCTGTAAGCCTTGCTGGATACTTAGGCTTTACAGCTACAGTAGGAAGCGATGGTAAGATTTCTCCCGATGATTTTGATATAAGAGCCGGTGTAGAAGCAGGAGCCAATTTAGGTTTTATAAACGTTAAAGCGGGAATAGAAACTTCCGCATTAAGGGGTACAAAGGAGTATGCCCAGCTTGCCTTTACAGGGGATCCGTTCCTGGATACATTAAAAAAGGATAAGCAAATAAATGATATGATAGGCGGTCTGCCAGGCATATCCAAAACGTTCTGGAAAGGTGAGTATGGCGAACAACCTTAGTGAAAGTAATTTTTTGTTACTCCGCGCAGACGTTTTTGCAGTAGATAGATTTGGAGACTGATGCTGTTATGATCGGTCGATTCGAGTCCTATTCTTGCGTCCAGAAAGCTGGACGAACTCGGAAACCTTGCGATTTTCTTCCAATACCTCAGCGCTATCCTGTATCCCATCAGGTCAATTTGTTTGTATATGTTTTTATAATCAAAATGTCCAGGATAAGATAGCAAAGCTTAGTATCTGTTTAAATCAAAATAACATAAAACCAAAGTTAATATTACAGGTCAGTTTATTGGACAATTTATTTGAAACCGATATCAAATATATTGAACTGCAAGTTTTAATATAATTCAT
>JAAYKT010000147.1 GCA_012522255.1 Clostridiales bacterium | reverse complement strand
GAGCCAAGTGAGCATTACCCCGGTATCACACATAGGGTAAAACTGCACAAAGAGACTATAGAGGCAAACTCAAGGTTTTTTAAAGGTATTGAAGAAGTCCCTAAGTATGCGGTAACAATGGGTATAAGAAGCATCATGCATTGCAAGAGTATAATACTTATTGCAAACGGACAATCAAAAGCCGAGGCAATCAAAAAGGCACTCAAAGAGCCTGTTACACCAAAAGTACCGGCTTCTGTTCTGCAGCTACATCAAGATGTAACTGTAATAATTGACTGTGATGCGGCTTCATTTTTACAATGATATGGAAGAAAGTAAGGATTGCTTATATATAAGGTAATGAGTTAATGGTGCATAACTGCCTGCCCGGGCATGAAGCATCCGGACAATTCAGCATTTGTTTGAAACTCTTATGTAGAAATCTTAATGCTATTAATTCTTGCAGTCAAAATTATAGCTGTATTATATCAAAACAGTTATCCAACAGATTAATAAAAAGCATTTTATTTCTTAGTAAATCTCCTCTTTTAATGAGGATTTTTACAACTTCAGAAACCTCAAGGGAAGCCGTCATTGCAGGTGTAAAAGATGGGTTGCCGAGAGGGTTTTTTATTCTTTCGTCATCGTAAGTTTGATAGATTTTGTCAAGGGTTCTGTCTCCGGGAAAGACAGTTGTAAGTTGACCATACCAACCGCCTATAGCACCATGCACCAACGGTATGCCAAGTTCCTCACAACAATTTTGCAGTCGTAATCGGCTTTCGACATTATCCAAAGCATCAACAGTTGCATGGCACCCGTCAAGTATAGACTTATAGTTATCTAAAGTGAAATTTTCCTCTACGGCGATTAGTTTTATATCCGGATTAACTATGTTCATACGCTTTTTGGCCTGAATTGCTTTATTCTGGCCAAGGTTTGTTATGTCTGACAGCAACTGTCTGTTTAAATTGCTTATTTCTAAGATATCGCCGTCTACTGCGATTATGGTTCCAATCCCGAGTCTGCCTAACATTTCTATAATATATCCGCCTAAACCGCCGCAACCTATAACGCATACTTTTTTTACTCTTAATAATTCATTTTCTTCTTTTGACAGTGCTAACATATTCCTGCTATATCTGTCCATAATTGGTACCTCTCTATAAATTTTATTTGGTAATTCAATTGCAACTAAATTCATATAGATTATACCACAGGGTGTTATAATAACAATACAGGCTGAAGGATCAGCCTGTATCAAGTATTCGTTTTGATTTTTCAAGTGCTAATGTATGAGTAGATTTTGTATTTTTAAATTACAATTGGTTTTTTATGCCGTTGTACTTATTTTTGGCATTGGTTACGTCTTGTTCTTGTGCATCTTTCGTCTGATACCAACCTTGTTTTCGCATAGTATCAAAGACTTCAAATTGCATCTGTTGCGAACCTATCAAGGAATTTGTCAGGGTCTGCCTCAAGTCAGGGCATGATGCTTCTGTTATACCAACTGTATATGAAGATATAATCTGTTTTTCCATTGCCAAAAGATCATTCATGGTATCTTGTTCTGTCAAAGTTGCGCTTGTCTGCATTGGTGTCCTCCTTTCTTAATTATGGGTATTTAAGTAGCTTAAGAGTTGATCAAAATGTCTTTTATGTCTCGTAGATGCATCATTACAAAGGTTTACTATATCAGGGTTTGTGCATGACTGAGATGCTTGCTGGTATTTTTTTACCGCTAAGGCTTCATAATTAAGCTGATCTTCTATTATACTCAGACTTTTGCTTTCTATTTGTTTATTTCCTGCAGGCAT
>JAAYKT010000146.1 GCA_012522255.1 Clostridiales bacterium | reverse complement strand
GTATCTGGTAGATAAAGGTTTTACCGGTGAAACACTGCCAGCAACTCAACCGCCAGGGAAAGTTATTCCTGCATTAGTGGTTGAGGGAGAAATATACGAGGGATCTGAAACAATAAAACATTATTTTAAGGAGGACGAACATGGAGATTATTAAAAGGAATTTTTCTATAGTAATAGCACTTTTGGTGGCTATTATTGCAGGGGTATTGATATATTTCGCAATCAGTTCCCAGATGTCAACAACCCCCGTGGTGGTAGCCAAAAATACTATTATAGTGGGGAAAGAAATAAAAACTGAAGATTTATCAGTTGTTCTATATCCATCATCCGTCGTGCCTGCTTCTAGTTTCAGTAGCGTTGGGCAAATTGTTGGCTCCACTGTAATAAATGGCCCGATTATAGCCGGCAACATGGTAAGGAACGAAAACATATCAGATGCAAGTTCAATAAGGGCAGCACTGGAAACCTATGCAACTGAACCTGGATGGACAGCGATCGAATTACCGCCAGGAGGGGCATATGGTATGTCTGGATTAAGGCGGGGGGATAAAGTAGATATTTATGCTGAAGTAGGAGACCCCGAACAAGGTGCAATTATCAGCGCAATATGCCAAAATGCCATCATATTAGATAAGCCTGTTGCAGAAGAATCCGACCAATTCATTGTGGCAGTACCTTTGGAAAAGGCAACGGTAGTAGCAGAATTGATTATACGCGGGAAGCCAATGACACTTGCGTTAAACAATGGTGATTCGCCAGTTGTAATCTCAAGGGAGAACGTAAAGAGGGACGTACAATAGGAGGTATAAACATGGAGTTCACTTTTCCTACAACACCACAGGAGGCAGGTAATGGCAGATTAATTACCTTCATACCTTTAAGAGTGGGAGCAGGAGCGTCTACATTGGCTTGTATGACCGCTTATGCTGCTTCGCCTGTTATGAGTACGTCATTGATTGATTTCACTCCTGAAAGCAAAATAAGAAGTTATCTGGGTTATCACGGAGATATAAGCTCCGCATCTATATTGGATATAAATAGTATTGTAAATTATGGTGCAATCTTTACTGCAAGTGAAGAACACCATATGGATATTAAAGTTTTCCCGGGAATACCAGCCGGGCAGATACTTGCAGGGAATCAAATAGATACTCATTTGGTATTAAAAGCGGTCAAGGCTTTAAAGAGTGCAAGCCCCTTGACTATTGCGGTATCAGGTCCCCTGCATCAAACAGGGTGGCTACTGGCGATGTTATCTGACGTAATATGCGTTGTAGGCAAACCGAGCCGTACGGATATGGATGCTTTTCAGCCAGTTATGGATTTTCTTAATCGGTTAGATTGTTCAGCAAGAATAAAAATAATTTTAAACCAGAATAAATACCCCGGCAGTATGTCTGCAAAAGCAACAGAAAGGTTTTATCGACCGGATATTATAGTTGATTACAATGAGAAAGTGGCATTAAGTGCAAACAAGCGGGAAGTCTACAGCGATGTAAAAATATCGAAAATACTTTTCCCGTTGATTAAGGGGGAATAAGATTGCTTGATATAAGGTTAGTGGGTACATTGGCTGAACGCGACGGATTAATGGAGGAGACTGTCTCCTTGGCAGAACTACCCGAACTGCAAGATCGAGAAATCGTTTCAAAAGAATTATATAAAGAAATAAGAGACCAAGTGCAAAGTGCTGTTAGAAGGCAATTCACAATGGAAGAAACTGAACCAATCACTGCCCGTAATCCTATTACAAAAAACAAATTCGCCACATTGGTAGATTATCTTGTTCAGCACAACTATTCCAGTGTTCCAGAGTCCCATGTAGCTGCACTTACCGAAAGACTGTTTTCAGATATATTGGGGTATGGGCCGATAGAAAAGTATTTCAATGATCCTGATGTCACAGAGATAATAGTGAACAGTAAAAACGGGATTGAGATACGCATTGAGAAAAACGGGCAAGAGATATTGGTGCCGGAAAAGTTTGACTCCATAGATCAAGGGCAGGATTTAGTCAGGCGCATGATTATAAAGACAGGGAAACGCATAGATTATGCCGAACCACAGGTGGATGCAAGGTTACATGATGGGTCACGGTTAAAGGCCCATATCGATCCTGTCGCGCCGGATAAACTATTGATTGCGATTCGTAAATTCCGGCAGGATGTGGATGTTGAAAAATTAATAGCCACAAATACCGTATCACCTGAAGTAATGTCTTTCCTTAAAACAGCGATTAAACTTCGATTAAATATGATGATAACAGGTGGAACCTCGTCAGGAAAAACCACCTGGCTAAACTGTTTGGCGGGGTTTATTGACAAAAGTTTGTCAATCATCACTATTGAAGATCCTGCGGAATTACAATTACAACATCCTAATGTGCGACGGTTGGAAGCACGGGGGGCAAACCTTGAAGGCAAGGGAGCATATTCCCTTTCTGATGGTGTGAAAGATGCCTTGAGAATGGCTCCTAAAATCATCGTATTGGGTGAATGTAGGGGCAAAGAAGCCTTTGACTTATTACAAGCCATGGGGACAGGTCATGAAGGCTCCATGGGAACTGCCCATGCGAACGATGCAGAGCAGTTTTTAAATAATAGACTGCCGAATATGATATTGATGGCAGACACAGGATTGCCTTTAGATGCTATTAAGAGCCAGATTGCGGATATACTGGATATTGTTGTCCATATAAATAAAGAAGTGGGCGGCAGAAGAAAACTCAACCACATATCCGAAGTAACAGGAGTTAATAAGATAAATGGTAAAGTAGAAGAAGTAGCAAGCCAGAGAATATGGGAATATGATCGATACACCGATTCGTGGAAGTGGGTAGCAAAAGATTTTCGTTATCGTGCATTATTTGAGGAGGCGGGTTGGAGATGCCCTTAATACATTCAACAAATTTATTTATTGGAGCCGTATTGGTTACGGTATCTGTGTTTTTGATTGTTCTAAGGTTAATTCCAAAGGATGCAGGAGTCCAATTACACGAAGAATGGGAAGAAACTAGAACCAGCATTAATAAGTCCAATGCAAAAAAGAACTATGTTATAGGTATCCTTATATGCTTTGGGGCCGGATATTTAATCTCCGGTCGGCTATTGTTTGCAGTAATAGCTTTAGCTGGGGCAATCCCGCTAGCCAATATGCTGAATAAAAGAATAATCAATAAGAAGAAATCAATAATGGAAGATCAATACACACAGGTGTTAAACACGATAGTCACATCGCTGCAAGGTTCCTCCAGTAATGTTTATAAAGTATTAGAGGAAACAGTTGCATCTCTGAAAAGTCCTGCAAAAGAGGTCTTTGTAGAGATATTGCATCGCACTAGAACAGGAACGAAACACTATGAAGCCATAGGTGCGGTTGCAGAAGAAACCCAATGGGAGGATTTAAGGCAATTAGAAATGGCTTTCAGACTGTACGATTCCACAGGAAGCAACCTGCAACAAGTATGCACTCATCTGCTGAAAAATGCCTTTGACCGTAAGGGAAACAAAAAGTATGTGGAAGCTACGACGGCTCAAATACGGCTCACAGGAATCATTTTAAGTGCTATACCATTCTTCCTTATTGTTTTTATGAGATTCTCTGCCCCAGAGTTTATTGACCCCTTGTTTTACACAATAGAAGGCGGGGTCACATTTGGCATTATCACAATATTGGTGCTTACAGGGAATAAAATCATAAACAATATGATGAAAACCCTATCAGCATAATACCTCTCTCCTCTCAGCCTGTTTATACAGGCTATTTTTTTATTAAAAAACGGGAGGTAAGACATGAAAATATTAATGGAATTAGATGAAAACACCCTGCAAAAATATACTGCCCGTTCGGGAATACCTTTTGGAAGGATAACACCCCAGGACCAAGCAGTTATAGTTTTATTGCCAGACACCAACAAAATGGAAGAAGTGTTCGATATGAATATGCCAACGGCAGTAATAGCAGCAGACAGCATCACTGCAAAGGAAACAGCAAAAACCATTGGCTATCCAGATGAAGCCATCATAGTATTTGAAAATAATGTTTTTAAAACATTGAAGGGAGAAATGCTATTTGATGGCAAGAATATACCGCTAAGTAAGATTGTGACCGTTGCTAATTATATTCTGGAAAACGATATACTGCCGGAGATCATTGTATGGCGACCAACAGAAAATATAGAAAAACCGCAGGAGGTCATATACAAAGAACCCATACGCACTGTTGCACCAATTAAACCGGAACTCCCGAATATGAAGATATCTCTTGCAGGGATAGCGGATACAGCTAAAATGAATATCTTTTTAATAAAAACATCAGTTGATTCTGAGTCCGGCGCAATTGCCCATGCAATTAACCAAAAAATTAACGGACTCCATATCGATATAACTGGCAAACCATATAACTCGAGGTATGGTCATAAATTAGAAACTGCTTTATCTACTCAACGGTATGGATACAGTCATGACGGAATGACTGTGGAAATCGCCGGGGAGGTAAAGATGGATACAGTCCTATACGAGATCGATGCTGAATTTATCAACGATGAACTTTTACAAAAACTTTATGATAAATCCCAAAAAGTATATCAAGTACCTTCTACATTTAAAGAAAGTATCGATTCTATTAAGTCATGGATCGGCACTGGTTTCCGTTTGGATGGAATAATAGCTACTGTGGATGCAAGGGAATACAAGCAGGAATGGCCGAACCTATCACTGACCGTGCAGGAAACTTTAGAGAAATTATAGTGGAGGCAAAAAATGAGAATATTAAATCTTGGCACTCATGATATTACTATTGAGTTGCGGAATCAAGGACATATTATTGTTCCAGAGCTTTCTGAATCAGTTGATTCAGTGGTTTGTAATATTGATACTTACAAGCTGGCACCGGATGGGCTACCTATGTTTGTATTACTGACTGGTGGAAACAAAATGATGATTTGGAGAGTCCAGAAGGACTACCCAGAAGCACATTGCTATATGGATACCAAAGAACTCATTAATGAACTTACTGCTAAAGTTTATGAAGTAGATATTGCAGAACTTCCAATAAATAAACAGGACAGCCTTATAGTGACCTCATATGCAAATAAAGGGGGGGTAGGAAAAACCACAACAGCATTGTCGATCGCTACCGTGGTAGCAGAGCAGGGGGCCAAAACAGTTATTGTAGACATGGACTACGGTGGTGCCAATTTGGCAACATTCTATAATATCAACCGGGAATTTATAAATTACATAGCTGATACAAGCCTGTTGGATAAGGCATTATTTAAAGTGCAGGGTAATTTATACCTTCTTCCTTCACCTACAGATATTGTTCCAAACAGCATTGAACCGAATAATATCTATAAAATACTGATGGCGTTAAAAGCTAAGTTTCAGGTAATCGTATGTGATACGCCGCCCTCGCCTTGGGACAAGAAATACATCCATCCGGTTTATGCAAATTCTGACATTGTGTATGCCGTTGTAAAACAAGAGAAATTCTCAATAGCAGAAGTAAAAACGTATTCCCCGCAATTAATGGCAATGGGAACAGACCGTGACAGGATGAGGATAGTCCTTAACGCCTATAATCCTAAACTGATATCATTGCAGCAAATTGAAGCCGCGTTGAATGCTAACCTCAAGTTATGAAAGGTTAAGGTGTCAGCCATAATGCCAGGCAGCAGGGAAGAT
>JAAYKT010000145.1 GCA_012522255.1 Clostridiales bacterium | reverse complement strand
TGAGTACAAAATTTCATGATTAACTTCCATTTTTGTTGTGCCTACAGCTTCCATTTTATTAGTGGATTTCGTTAGGCTTTATTAAGTGTACACTTTTTTAAGCTTATGTTAAATTTATTTTTCAATTATTTTTATTTTTTGTCTTGACATATTACCAGGTGTCTTTTACAAATTGCCGGTGTAGATACACGGATTCATACCATCAGTCACTGACACTTTCGGACGAAGTAAAGCATCGCACCCTACAAAGGGGTATAATAAACTTACCTACCCTGAGTTCTAAGCTCTAAGCTCTAAGCTCTGAGTTCTGAGATCTTAGCTACATATAATCCCTTTGTTGAAGTAGAAATCTCCGGATCTTCCGCCGGTTTTTTTGACTAAGTGAATATCGGATATTACCATTTCTTTATCAATAGCCTTACACATATCATATATGGTCAATGCGGCAATCGATACAGAAGTAAGGGCTTCCATTTCAACCCCAGTAACCCCCACCGTCCGTACTGTTGCAATAATATCAATTTTACTATTATTTTCATCTACATGAAAATCCAAATCAGCTCCGTAAATGTTTATATTATGACACATAGGAATTATGTCTGATGTGCTTTTCGCTCCCATAATTCCTCCAATCTGTGCAACAGATAATACATCCCCTTTTTTTATTTTTCCTTCCACAATCGCCATTATTGTATTCCGGTTCATATATATAGAACCTTTTGCTATTGCTTCTCTTATAGTTTCTTCTTTTTCCGATACATCCACCATCTTGGCATAACCTTCTTCATTTATATGGGTTAAACTTTCCAAGACCATAACCTCCTAAACATTTTCTATTCTATATTATACTTCCTTTCCCGGTATTAAACCATAAAAAAAAGCGGCTCGTTTCTTTTACACCTCTATAAAATCATGATTGTCTAAGATCATTGAAATAATTAGCTTTAAAGGCATATTTTTTTTGATTTCTTTGCAATTAGGTATGGCATTATATGGCATATTATGATATAATATGATATGAACTTGGAATTTATATGCATTAGCCAAATAAAATTTGGGGGTTTCATTCATGTATCTTAAAAAGTCTTTTAATAAAAACACCGGCAGAACATATCTTTCTATTGCCAAAAAATATAGAAATCCTAAAACAGGCATTTCAACTGACCGTAATATAAAATCATTAGGCTTTTTAGATGTTTTGGAAAAGGAATATGATGATCCGGTAGCTCATTTTAAAGAAGTAGCACTTAAAATGACTGAGGAAGAAAAATTGGAAAACAAAATAACCTTATCTATTAATATGGATGAAAAGCTTACTCCTGATACGGATAATGGTAAGAACTTCGGTTATGCAGCCATATTAAAAGTTTATCATGAGCTTGAATTGGACAGGTTTTTAAAGAATAAATCTCGTCATGAAAGTTTTAAGTATAATACAAACTCCATTATGATTCTGCTTGTTATTTCAAGGATACTTACCCCCTGTTCTAAGAAAAAAGCTTACGAAAATAAAGACAGATATTTCGAAAGGTTTAATTTTTCCTTAATGGATGTTTACCGTTCTCTTACCCATTTTTCCAAGGTATCTTTAGAATTGCAAAGACATTTGCATTTTCAAATCAATGAAAAGTATGGGCGCAATACTAAAATAATTTATTATGATGTAACAAATTATTATTTCGAAATTGATAAAGGGGATGATTTTCGTAAATTAGGATTATCAAAGGAAAAACGTCGGGATCCTATCGTACAAATGGGGCTTGCCATAGATGGAGACGGAATCCCATTGCACTATAGATTATATCCGGGCAATACAGTAGACAAAGAAACCTTTAGGCCCGCCATAGGTGAGATCAGAAGAAACTATGATACAGGCAAAATCATTGTTGTGGCTGATATGGGTATTATTACAGGAGATAATATTTATTATCTTTTGGGTAACGAAAAAGGCAAGAATCAAAACGGCTATATTTTCAGTTTTTCTGTCAGGGGCGGTACCCAAGAATTTAAAGAATATGTATGTTCCGATAGTGAGTATGTCGATAAGGATGGTAAGCCTGCCGGAAAAGATGTAGATTTTAAGGTCAAACATAGGGTAATTGCCAGGGATATAAATGTCACTTTGCAAAATGGGAAAATCGCAAGGAAAACAGTATATGAAAAACAAGTTATCTTTTGGGGTAAAAAGTACGCCTTAAAGGCAAAAGCAGACAGAGAAGAAGTTTTAAAAAAAGCATATGACTTAGTAAAGGATCCTAAAAAGTATACCAAAGCTACTTCCTACGGCGCAGCCAAGTATGTTAAGAATTTGGAATTTGATAAGAAAACCGGTGAATACAGTGAAGTTAAAGGGAAGCCTGTTTTAGATAAAGCTAAGATAATTGAGGATGAAAAGTATGACGGGTATTATGCTATTGTCTCCAGCGAACTTGATATGTCTTGCGATGAGATAATCAGCACTTATCGAGGCCTATGGGAAATTGAGGAGACTTTTAAGATTACTAAAAGTGAATTAGAAACCAGACCTGTTTATGTGTCTTTAGAAGACCATATTAATGCTCATTTTTTAACTTGTTTCATTTCTCTTACTATTTTAAGAATTTTTCAAAAGAAAACCAATAGGGTTTATTCGTCCGAAAGGATTATTGAGTGCTTAAATAAAATTACCTGTTCTAATGAACAGGAAAATATTTATCTGTTTAAATATAGATCTGAGATATCAGATGCCATTGGTAAAGCATTAGGTATAGATTTTACTAACAAGAGACTTTACCTCAAGGATATAAAATGTATTTTGGGAGATGTTAAAAAATGATATTTTACCCCACATAATGTGGCAAATCATAAAAGCCCCAGTCCGTTGCACTTCAATGGATTGAAGGGGCTTTTTTCTTTTTTAGGTGTAAAAGAAAAG
>JAAYKT010000144.1 GCA_012522255.1 Clostridiales bacterium | reverse complement strand
GTTATGCCGTCAATAATTTGGATTTCTTTATCGTTGTGAATTCCGGCAGCTATTTCAATCTTTGCAGCTTTATCATCCTTCACTACGAAGACATATTTTTTACCTTCCTCTTCTATAATCGAGGACAGCGGTGCTGTCAGGCAGTTTTCCACTCTTGCGGTGACTAACTTTACCTCAGCAAACATACCGCCTTTTACGGTATCAGGAGGATCATTTAAAGAGATTTTGACAAGATAGGTTTGTTTCTGCACGTCTGGAGATGGGGCTGTTGCGGTTATAGTACCTGCCAACATTTCTTATAAAATTGAGTTTATATAAACCTTTGCCGTATCACCTGCATGAACCTTTCCTATTGTATCCTCACTTACATTGATATCAATTGTATAGGAAGAATCATCGATGATTACAAAGGCAACAGTTGCATTACTGATAAATTCTCCTGCCTTTATATTTTTGGCAGAGATGGTGCCGTTTAGAGGGGACATCACACTCATATTATTTAAAGAATTCTGAACAATATCATAGGCAGCTTTCGCTTGATCTAGTTGCGCCTTCGAAAGTTCAATATTTTCTGTGTGACTTTTTTCTTCGAATAAGTTGTAATTGGCTTTTGCAGCCTCATATTGTTGTTCGGTAATTTTCAATTGCGACTGAAGCCGGTCATAGTTGAGCCTTGACTCAGCTCCAGCCTCATATAGTGCTTTTATAGCTTCATAATTGGATTTTACTTAATTATAGTTTATTTCAGCAGATAACAAAGCTGATTTTAACTGTATCAATTGCTGTTCATAAGTGCTGCCGGCCATTTTATTCAGGTTCATTTCTGCCAGTTCAACAGCTGCCGCTGCTTGATTCAGCTGAAGTATAGCATCTTTTTTATCCAATTCAAACAGAACCTGCCCGGCTTTTACTTTTTGTCCTAAATCAAAGTTAATTTTTGTAACCTTTCCAGGCTGTTTTGGCGTAATCATAATTTCCTGAACAGGTTTTACCCTGCCGCTATAGCCTATCGAGGATTCAATTTGCCCTTTAATTGCTTTTGCTACTTCTACTGTAATAGCCTGTTCTGTTTCTTTATTCATAGTGTCTGTGAGGTTTTTTGAATTGCAACCGGTACTTGAAATCATGGTAAAGATAAAGAGCAGAACTAACATCCTATTAAACTTCATATTAAAACATCCTCCACATTTTGTTGATAAAACCTATAAAGTAAATTTTTATTATGTGTATAATATTTTTGTAATAATCTTCTTCATCATATTACTGAAATACTCGATTTCTAACGGATCCATATCAGAGAAAGAATGTTTGATAAAACTTTCTCTGTTTTTGTCTATTTTTTTTAATAAATTATCTCCATTTTTGCTTAATGTAATTATAACCTGGCGTCTGTCAGTTTTGCTTCTGGAACGCTCCACCAAATCAAACTCGATCAGCCTGTCAACTAAACTGGTGACCGCACCCATAGTGACTTCAAGATAACCGGCTATATCGGTAACCATACATTCACCTTTGGTTCTTATAAAATAAAGCATATAAAGTTGTGTGCTCTTTATTGGAATTTCTATTCCATCGGTTATTTTGGCAAAAAGCTTTTTAAACAACTCATAAGAAACCTTATCTAACTCTTTCATGTCACAAATCATGTATTGTTCACCCTCTATAATATTTAAACTTTAAACCATTAAAAGTCTATCATAAAAGTTTTATTTACTCAACAACTTTTTTATGTATTCAGGGCGGTATGAGAATAGAGGCGGCGGAGCCTATAAAAATTTTAAATTAGCTATTGACAAGGGTGCAAATCTGCTATAGAATTAAAAACAATTTATAAAAAGCTTTGACGGAGAGAAAAGTATCCGATAATTAATCAAAGAGAGCCGGCACATGGTGGGAACCGGTATTAAGAGGATATGTAATGATCACTCCAGAGCTGCCAAGTCAAAAGGCATTGCCAAGTAGATGAGGACGGTTATCTCGCCACCGTTACATGGCTACGGTTAAAAGAATTAAGTTCTTCGACCTGATGAGGCTGTTGATGTGAATTGACAGTAAATATGGGTGGTAACGCGGAATAAACCCCGTCCCAAAATGTATAGTTTTGGGGCGGGGTAATTTTATTTTCCGGATAGTTTCTTTTAACCAATATGCTATAAATCGATTTAACGGGATAAAAATTAAAAAGTCGGGAGGTAGTAAAATGGAAAAAACATTGATAGCAAAGGTAAACAATGAAATTGATGTTCTCATGAGGGTCAGCGGTATCATACGAAGAAAAGGTTTTGTAATGAAAAGCATCCAGATGGAAGAGGCAACAGAAAGCATGGCAAACCTCAGAATTCTGCTCTCCTGTCAGGATAAATGTGTTGACCAGTTGGTAAATCAGATAAGAAAATTTAATGATGTCTATGAATTAAGTTTAGTTTAAAAAGACGCTGAAAGTTTTAAACCCGAGAAAAAAATAAAAATTATAAAAACAGGAGGATTATCATGACAAAAATGTATTATGAAAAGGATGGCAATTTGGAATTATTAAAAGGAAAAAAAGTGGCGGTTATTGGTTTTGGCAGCCAGGGGCACGCCCATGCATTGAACCTTAAAGAGAGCGGTGTGGATGTTGTTGTAGGGCTATATAAAGGCAGCAAGTCCTGGGATTTGGTTAAGTCTTATGGACTGGAAGTGATGGAAGTTGCGGAAGCAGTGGCAGCAGCAGCCGTTACAATGGTACTTATTCCTGATGAAAAACAGGCTAAAGCATATAAAGATGACATAGAAAGAAATCTTAAGGAAGGCGATGCCTTGGCTTTTGCTCACGGGTTTAATATTAATTATGGACAAATCACGCCACCTGCTAATGTGGATGTGTTCATGATTGCGCCAAAGGGCCCCGGACATTTGGTAAGGCGCGTATATGAAGAGGGCAAAGGC
>JAAYKT010000143.1 GCA_012522255.1 Clostridiales bacterium | reverse complement strand
TATTTTTTCTGAACTACTTTATTTCGTATTGCCGATAACGGTCAAGTATAAGCGTAGTGCGGGATTTCGGAGGAATTCACTTTCCGCCTACCACAAAGTTTCTTAAGAGCAAAAATGCTCATATTTAGCCCTTCATCCCGCATTACGCTTATACAATGTTGGGTGTTCGTTGTTTTTAATTCTCCGCATATTTTATTGTCAGTTCGTCTTCAAAGTCGAAGGTTGTCAGGGCTTGCTTAATTCTATCAAATTTGCCCATATTGTCAATATTTGCTTCAATGAAATAAGTATCGTTTATCGGAACTGCTTGTCTTAATCCCTTTTCTATCGGATTCTTTGTCAAACTAATTCGCTCACCTAAATCAGATGTGAAAAATGTCTCAGGTTGAAGCTCAAAAAGCTGTTTAAAGACCTCCACATAAAGTTTCGCTACTTGATTAACTTCAATTTTTTGGTCGAAGAAAATGGCATACTCCAATTTTTTATGTTTTGGGTCGTCTGCTTCAAAGATGTTTAGTTCTCCATTGTCTCCGTTTGTTTCAATCTCTATTTGAGGGTATTCCCATATTTTCAAGAATCGCTCTGAAATCAAGTCAAAGCGTTTTTCAATTTCTGTCTTGTCCCATTTGTCAAGAATTGAAAGGTATTTGTTCATCCATAGTCTGCTGTCTTTATATCCCGCTCCGTCTAAGTCCCTTTTATCATTAAATGGCTTATTTCCGAGCTTACCATTATTACCCGATAAAGTCAGATTGCCAATAGTGTTTAGGTAATTTTCTTTGATAAATATGTATTCGTCATTGCCCAATTCCATTTTCCATTTTGGGTCAGGATTCTGCGGAAATATGTGTTCAATTGTAATATCTGGATTTCCTTCAATGGCTACTCTTTCTATATTTTCATAGTTCTCAAGTCTTTCAAGTAGATAAATTCTATTCTTAGATTTAATGTTGTAAACGTCTTTAACTTTTAGAGCGTCAATAACTTCTGCGTTCTTTGGAAAACGCTGAACGCCTGACCTTTGTAGCAATGATTTTTGAATTGAATAAAGATAGTTGTCCGACTCTACTTTGTCGTAAAGGCTCATGAATATCTTATTCAGGGCATTAGTTGGTAAACCGAGAATGAATCTTCTCCATGTAAATGACTGGATTAAGTCGAGAACTTTTAAAAAAGTTGGTTTATCAATAATTGATGAAACAAAATCATCATATACTTTCATCAGGAAAGGGAAAGCAACATTAATCTCCAAGCGGTTGATATATTCCAATTGTAGGCGTATATCTTTGTCGGGCTCATTTTTGGGATTAATCAATTTATTATAGTGTTTGACCAATCCTTTAATTCCTGTCAGATTGCTTTCTAGTTCGTCTATTGATGCTGTTGGGTATTTTGCTTTAAATTCAAGATATACCTTTCCCTTATTGGGTATTTTTTTGTTCTCTAAAGTCAGATAGTCTCGGATATAGTCGGAAACTCTGCTAACATTAAGAGTTTCGTCCTTTGCAAGCTTTTCAATAACCTCCCAATAGTTTTGATAAATTTTGTTTTGGTCTCTGCGGTTCAGACCCATCAAGATGTAATTTCGGATTAGGTCAGCCTGAGACAATTCTAAGCCTGTTGAATTAAGGCTTTCAAAAATTCTTTGAGGGTCGTCTTTTTCTCTGTCAAGTGAAATTTCAACAAACATGAGCTTTGAAAGACCTTCCAAGACGAATTGATAGTTTTCTTCGGTAATTCGTCCCTTGAAATAATTGAAGTTGTCAACGAGCTTGGAGAAATCAGGGAAATCTTCGTTAACATCACTTCTTAAAAGATATTTCAAAGCTTTATCATTATTCTCAGTAGGTCTTAGTTTCAGCTTTTCTTCTTCTGGGGCAAATTTGTTTATGAGGTATGTTTCACTTATTTCATTTACAAGCCCTTCGTCATTTAATTCTTTAGCAAGCCTATGAAGAACCAAGTAGATGAGTGTTAGTGTCGTCAATCTTTGTTGTCCGTCAATCACCGTCAATTCTTTAATTCTTGAAGCTGTGTAAACATCATCATGAACATAAACTATGCTACCGATAAAGTGAGCATTCATTTTCTTATTTGTGCCGACTTCAAGAATATCGTCAAGTAGCTGTTTGCATTGTCCTGTCGACCAATCATAATTTCTTTGGTAAACAGGTATTACGAACTGAGTCTTATTTGATGATAAAAAGTCTTCTACTTTAGTCTCGTTTGCTTTCATTCTTTACTTGTTTCTTCTGGTTATGCGGGTCTTCTTACAATGACACCCAACGTGTTGTTTACGCAATAAAAATACAACTTTCGTAAATACACGTTTTAAAACATTCGTATATTGATATTCAATTGTTAAAATTGAACTTTGTAACATTTTGATTATCTATTTAATGCGCAATA
>JAAYKT010000142.1 GCA_012522255.1 Clostridiales bacterium | reverse complement strand
ATATTGCTGAAGGAAAACGACGGCAACGTATATAATACTTTTTACCCTATCGAATATATCTATATTCTTTATTGGACGGAGGAGTATGAAGAGCTAATCGATTTTATTAAACAGGTAGATTTTATGCAGCCTGTCTCTAATTCGGTTAGGATACTTGCTCAAACAGACAACATCTTTTCTTCTCTACTGCAACGAACAGTTGATAATAAAGATATGCTGCTTATTTTTATCGATGAGAGTGCTGTACCGGAGATGGATAAAGAATTTCTTGTTTTGCAGCTGGAAGATATCCTGAGAGCCGGGCAGGCTACAGGGGGCATTGACTTCGATTCTGAACATAGCATGTACATAAATGATCTGTCTGATCAGTTCTTGGAAAACTACCCGGATAGCCCATACGAAACAATTATTCGTGAAACAATCCGCTACAGGTTCGAACCATCACCATGGGCTTTTTACTGGGATTTGGCGGGATTTGGGGCAGTTATACCAACAAACAACTTGAGCAACTACTTAAGTACAGGTGTATGCATGGAGATGGCTATAGATACAAGGTATAAAAAGTTGGTAAGCATTTTAGGTTTCGGGTTTTCAGTGCATTCATTGAAAAAAGATATGCTGATCAACAGTGCCATATGGCCTGAGGAGTCGAGCGCGACACTGGGCATGGCATATTTAAATGCAGGATACCTTTGCCTCGACACGAAGCATATCAGCCTCTATCCCTACATAGGGATTGGCTATAGCGGATTTTCAGCAAGCGAAGTAGATATAGAAGAGATTCCCGAACTAAAAAAGCTTAGCCTCAACTCCTGGTTCCCCCAAGCAGGTATCGGCTTTGATTTTAAATTCAAAATGAATGAACCCTACTATGCCGTTGGTACGGGAGATACCTCCAGCAGGATAAGCGTGAGATACTCCTACAGGATGCCCAACTATGGAAGAAAGCTAGAAACGCTGCAGGCTATGGATGGTTTCACGCATAGTATAATTGTTTCGTGGGGCCTCGGGGGAAGATCTACCGTGAGGGCCAAATAGAAAAGCACCTGTATTAGAGTAACTCGCATTACAATTGCTGATATCCTAACGAATAATTTAAGGCCTAAGAAGTTTTTAATTTATCACATGAGAAGCGAATGGATTTAATTAAGAGTCGGAATTATTCCTGTACTCAGTAGTAATTTTATTATGCTTCTTTGAAAACAGTCTGTAGAAATAGGCTTTATTATTAAAACCGGATAGGAACATGTTTTCCTGTACGGTTTTATTAGTTGTAAAAAGAAGTTTTTCAGCGTGATTTAAACGTATAGACCTAATATATTCTGTTGGGGTTAAGCCGGTTAATTCCTTAATCTTCCTATAAAGCTGATAAATTAGTCAGGGGTATATAAGATTGTTTGATAGATTATCGAAAGGGAGTGCATTTCTGCACTCCCTTTTGGCGCCCGGAGAACCAATACGTACGTTTCTGGCTTGCCCAAGATATACATTATTTTCAGAAGATAATTCTTTGTCGTGATGTTTAATCCAATGCAATCGTTGGGGGCAGTCTTTTTCAAAAACTCGCCTGGGAGGTAATAAATCACAGTTTTCATCTTCTTCTTGTATCTCTTCACGCGTGAAGTGAATGAACTACCCGTCGATACCTGATCGTACATCAGAGTTTATCGGGTATTTACTTCTAAACTTACTTCTAAACTTACTTTTAATTCTTACTACTTAATTCTTACTACTTAATTCTTAATTCTTAGATTAGAAATAGAATCTGGCTGTATATCAGCGCATCATGTAAATCCTTTTTCTTTTTTCTTTTTCTTAAAATTTTCTCAACCATATATTTAAGAAAAGAGAAACAGACTTGGAGATTAAATTAAAATGGTGTACTTCTGGAATAAAACACTGGTATACTTTTGGACTAATATAAACATAAATGAGAATATAAACAGTCCTTTGTCGAACTTATGAATAAATATCCTGTCAGAAATGTTAAGTATCTTTTTACTAAACAAACTTTTGATCTTAAAAAAACACAATGTTCGCGTTTTTCCTTTGTTCACGTAACATGAACATACTATATTTGTGAACAACATAATATTAAGAATGAAAAAGGATATTATAAACAGAGCAGTTAATACTCTTGAGGTTACTCACGGGTTGACTCCTATTTGGAAAGAAAGCGTCCCTCTGGATGGAATTTTAAAGCTCACTGTAAACGGAATAGAACTGAAATTTATTGTAGATGTTAAGCAGGAGGTTAGAATAAATCAGCTTTTACAAATAGATATTAATAGTCGTGAATATGAGAACTATTTGTTGGTAGCCAACCGTATATTTCATAATACTAAGGAAGAACTGAGAAAAAGAAATATCCCTTACATTGAAACTAACGGCAATATCTATTTAAGAAAAGGGAATATTTACCTTTATGTTGATACAAATAGGAATGATAATATCAAACGGGTTAGAGGTAATAGAGCATTTACCAAAACGGGACTTAAGGTGCTCTTTTATCTTTTGCAATATAAAGAGGCTATAAACCTGCCTCAAAGAAAATTGGCAGAAAAAACAGGGGTTGCATTGGGTAATATACCTGAAATAATAAAAGGGTTAAGAGAAACCGGATATTTAACACCCTTGAATAAAAAAGATTACGTTTGGGAAAATAGAGAAAATCTCCTTAATAGGTGGATAAATGACTACGGTACGGTTTTAAAACCTAAACTTAATATTGATAAGTACAGCTTTAAAGGAAATTGGCAGAACTTAAAATTCAATCTCAAAGATACTGTTTGGGGAGGAGAACCGGCTGCTGATATCCTCACTAATCATTTAAGGCCTGAGAAGTTTTTAATTTATACACGTGAAAGACGAACGGATTTAATTAAGAACTATCAGCTTATACCAAATGAAAATGGAGAAATTGATGTTCTGGAGATGTTCTGGGAACAAGAAAATGTAAAAACAGCGCCTCCTCTTTTAGTTTATACAGATTTAATACTCGAAGGTGGTAAACGTAATAAAGAAACAGCAAATATCATTTATAATGAATTCCTTAAACAAAACTTATAAAGAGTTAGCCATTCCATATTTTAAAGAGTGTTTTGATTGTATCGATGAGGTGATGAAAGAATTGGACATACCCTATTATCTAATAGGGGCAAGTGCCATTTCTCTGGAACTACTAAATAATGGAATAAAGCCAAGTAGGGGTACAAAAGACATTGATTTTGCTGTTATGATTTCCACTATTGGTGAATACGAAGAACTTTCTAAACTATTAGAAACAAGAGGATTTAATAAGGTTTCTGCACCATGGACCTTTTATTCTGAAAAATTCAATATAGCAGTTGATATTTTACCGTTTGGAGAAATTGAAGAGAAGTACACCGTTAATTTTAATGAGAGACGTATTGACTTGCATGTTCTCGGGTTCAAAGAGGTAATGGAAGAAGCGGTACCAGTATATATTGAAGAGAAAATTGCAAATATTCCGGCACTTCCCGGTATGGTAATTTTAAAGTTAATTTCTTGGAGTGACAGGCCTGAAGAACGAATTGATGATCTATATGATATTCTTAAAATAATTGAGCATTATTATGAACTGGAATGGGATGATATTTTAGAAAATCATTATGATTTATTAGATAAAGATCCTTTCGACCAAAAAATTATTGCTGCTGAAGTTTTAGGCAGGAAATCCAAACTGTATTTAGATAAGTCAAAAGCTTTATCGGAAAGAATTATCAAGTTGTTAAACACCAGTTTACAAGATCCATTAAATTCGGATATTGCCAGAATATGGGCTAGAAAGATTGATTCCGATATTGAATATACAATTGAGTTGATCAAGGCTTTTAAAAGAGGAGTTACTCAATAAAAATAATTAGAACATGTGTTTTACTGTAATTTTGGGTAAAGATTCACTGGAAAGGTGAGTGGATCCTAAAAATGATATCGAGAGTGTAAATGAACTAATGAAGCACTACTCTAACGAATTGATGAGTGTTCATACTATTAGAACTGAAGCAGGTGATTTCAGGATAAATAGGAATATGCCGGTGATTAAGGTGAGGATGTAGAATTGTTTGCATTAATGCTAAGGTAGAATTTATAATTTCTCTAGAATAGCATGGTTACAAAACGGTAAGGCAAAAACAGTCATTTTATTAGAATTATATAACTGAAAGACCTTTGAGTCAACTTAAAAAATTGCAAATCATATCGATTAATATGAATTAGGACTTGGGCTTAGCTTTTCAAGTATGATATCGTACTCCCTGAACGGCTTTCGAGTTTGATGCTGTTTTAACGACTTTTATTTTCATGCTAAAAACACCTTTAGTGCGGTAAATCTAGCAAAATAAAATGAACTTAAGCTGATATTCAGGCATCTATGGCCGTCAATATCATCAAAGTTTTCGTACTTTACTCTTCACTTATTCAGCCTTTTTAGACACCCAACCGGGACTATTAACACACTATCGGGACGTTTATAGGCAAATCCACCCCCGGCAAGGACCATAAAAAAAGATGGTTCGCCCATTTTGTCAATATTTACCTTTTCTTTTAATTTTAATAGGTTTGCGGCTGCCTCTTCAATTTGTTTGTGCCCTAACTTCACTTCAATGGCTGCCCATCTACCGTCTCTTAGAGAAACAATAATGTCTGCTTCCAGATTGTATTTATCACGATAATGAAACACGCTACCTCCAATGGTATCAGCATAAATTCTCAAATCGCGCGTGCATAACGATTCAAATAAAAATCCAAACGTGTTGAAATCTTTCAATATCCCTACCGGATTAGTACCAAGAACCGCTGTGGCTATCGACGGATCCACGAAATGCCTCTTGGAAGATCTTCTGATTACCGTTCTTGATCTTAATGCAGGTGACCAAGCAGGTTGGTCTTCAATAACAAATATTCTTCTCAGGGCATTCAGGTAAACATCCAGAGTAGGCGGGGTCATAGACATATCGTTGGTTTGCATGTACAAAATACTGTTTGATGCCCTTGAAGAGGTCATGGTTTTCTCGCACCATTTGCACCATTTGACCAAAACAGCTCCTGATGATGATAGATATCTGCTAAGAATTGCATTCATAAACGCGAGGTAAGTAAATTTCACTATGATTCATATGCTTTTTATTTGCAGCAACTAAAGGCAAACTTTAAGAAATGTCTGTGCTTTACTTTATGAAATGTCTGTAATTTACCTTAAGAACACAAAAAACACCTACCGAAATAAATCGATAAGTGTTTAATAATGAATGAGCGGCAAACGAGGCTCGAACTCGCGACCCTCAGCTTGGGAAGCTAATACGCTACCGACTGAGCTATTGCCGCCTAATTGGATTACAAAATTAATGGTTTTTATT
>JAAYKT010000141.1 GCA_012522255.1 Clostridiales bacterium | reverse complement strand
TATCAGTACCTTCCGGCAATTGTTCCGCTGTCAATTCCAGTTCATCCGGAGAGCAAAGCATACCGTTGGATTCTACACCCCTAAGTTTACCTTTCTTTATTCTTGTTCCATCCGGTAAAGTAGATCCGTGTAAGGCAACAGGAATAAAATCCCCCTCTCTTACATTATCGGCTCCTGTAACAATCTGAATTATTTCTCCGCCGATATCCACTTGTGTTATTATAAGTTTATCTGCATCAGGGTGATTTTGAATTTTAATTATTTTACCTACTACAACCTTGTCTATATCCTTTCCCGCTTCAATTATGGTATCTACATTAGACCCGGACATTGTCATGGCATCCGCATATTCCTTTATTCCTACATCAATATCAACATAATCATTTAACCATTTTATCGGTACAAGCATTACTAACCCCTCCTAAAATTGCATTAAAAATCTTTTATCGTTTTCAAACATGAGCCGCAAATCGGAAATATCATACTTCAGTAATGAAATTCTATCTAACCCCATCCCAAATGCAAAGCCGGAGTAAATTTCCGGATCAATATTGCATTTTGCCAAAACATTGGGGTGAACCATACCTGCGCCGAGTATTTCAATCCAACCGCTGTTTTTGCAGATATTGCAGCCATTCCCATTGCATGCGGAACATGTGCAATCCATTTCGGCACTGGGCTCCGTAAAAGGGAAATTATGCGGCCTGAATTTTGTTTTTGTTTTCTCTCCATATAATGCTTTTGCAAATACATCTAAAGTGCCTTTAAGATTAGCCATGGTAATTCCTTTATCTACGACCAACCCCTCAATCTGATGAAACATAGGTGAGTGAGTTGCATCTATTTGGTCTGAGCGAAATACCTTTCCGGGCACAATTACCCTTATGGGGGGTTTTTGCTTTTCCATTATTCTTACCTGATTTGGTGATGTTTGAGTTCTCAATAATATATCATCAGTAATATAGAATGTATCTTGCATATCCCTGGCAGGATGAAATTCGTCATGATTTAAGGCATCAAAGTTATAATATACAGTTTCGATTTCCGGGCCTTCAACTATAGAAAAGCCCATCCCTACAAATATTTGAATTATTTCATCCAATACTTTTGTAATAGGGTGTTTATTTCCCAAAGCCTTTTTTCTACCCGGCATTGTTACATCAATTTGTTCACTTTTAAGCCTTAATTCCAATTCCTTATTTTTTATAAAAGCTGCAGTTTCTTCTATCTTCTTATTTATTTTGTCTCTGACCTCATTGGCCATTTGGCCTATTACCGGCCTTTCTGTTTCGCTTAGTTTACCCATTTCTCTTAATATTTGTGTAAGTTCCCCTTTTTTCCCTAATAACTTAACCCTTATTTCTTCTAATTGCTTGAATGTCTCTATACTTTTTATAGTATTTAGGGATTCCTCCCTTATTCTTAAAAGTTTATCTTTCATATACAAACTCCTCGTATTATAAAGTAGTAGTGTTTTTAGTCCCTCTCCAAGGACTTAATGCTATAATTTTCACAGACGCTGTGGATTAGTGGACAACCCCTAACGCTTGACGTTTTCTGAAAGGCAATAACCACAG
>JAAYKT010000020.1 GCA_012522255.1 Clostridiales bacterium | reverse complement strand
TTTCTTACCTGACCTTTTGTTTATTTAAAAGTGCGATATTCTGTTATTATGGATAATTGTAAACAGCAACGAGAATTCTTAGGTATTATTTAGAATATAATTACATTAATTGATTTAATCTTTCATTCGTATTATCATAGAAACCATTATATTATATTTACAGTATAAATCTTTATTTTACAAGGGGTGAGTGCATTGAATTTAAAAATCTTGACATTTAAAGGCGGGACACATCCGCCCCACAGCAAAACTTCAACCGAAGGATTAAGTATTGTTAAATCAAGATCGCCCGAAACTGTAGTAATACCAATGGTACAGCATATAGGTGCGCCTTGCGAGCCAATTGTACAAGTTGGTGATATGGTAACAGTAGGGCAGAAAATAGGTGAGGCAAAAGGATTTGTCTCGGCCCCGGTTCATACAAGCATATCCGGTGAAGTTATTGCAATTGAGCCAAGGCTTACTACAGGTGGTGGTACAGTTCCATGCGTAATCATTAAAAATGATATGCAGGATACATTCTATGAGGGATTAATCCCATATCCTGATATAAATAAATTAACTTCTCAAGACATACTAAGCATCATTAAAGAATCGGGAATAGTCGGAATGGGAGGCGCGGCTTTTCCTACCCATGTGAAGCTTTCTCCGCCACCGGGAAAAGTCGTTGATACCGTAATATTAAACGGGGCGGAATGTGAGCCTTATTTGACCCCGGACCACAGGCTAATGATAGAAAGGCCTGAAGATGTTGTGTACGGGCTTATGATTTTTATGAAGGCTTTAAATGTTAAAAAAGGTTTTATAGCAATAGAAAACAATAAACCGGATGCTATTAAGTCTGTTTATGATGCGGCAAGGGGAATAGATGGAATAGAGGTTGTAGGTTTAAAAACCAAATACCCTCAAGGCGCAGAAAAACAACTCATTGATGCATGTACGGGTAGAGAAGTGCCATCCGGGGGGCTTCCGGCTGATGCAGGAGTTGTTGTAAATAATGTAGGTACGGCTGCAGCGGTAGCAAACGCAGTAAAAAAAGGCATGCCTCTTATAGAAAGAATTGTTACTGTCACAGGTAACGGGCTAAAAAACCCTCAAAATTTGTCGGTTAGAATAGGTACATCATTCAAAGATGTAATAGATGAATGTGGGGGCTTTAACGGTATACCGGGCAAGGTAATTGCCGGAGGCCCTATGATGGGAATAGCACAGTATTCTGTTGACGTTCCCGTAATAAAGGGAACATCGGGCATTTTAATTTTAACGGAGGAAGAGGCAAAACTTCCGGAATACTCAAATTGCATCAGATGTGGCAAATGTGTAGAGGTTTGCCCGATTAAACTTATGCCTGTTAATATAAGCAATTATGCTTTGTTGGATAAATTTGATCAAGCAGAGACGGCTAATGCATTGGATTGCATAGAATGTGGAGCTTGTTCTTTTATATGCCCTGCAAAACGACCTCTGGTAGACTCTATCAGAGTTGCAAAAAGAGAAATTTTGGCCAAACGCAGAAAGACTCAATCCAAGTAATGGGGAGGAATTATATTGAATAATACTATATTTAGGGTTTCTTCATCGCCTCATATCAGATCGAAGGAATCAACCCAAAGAATAATGTTAGATGTTATTATTGCACTTATGCCTGCTTTATTTGCGGCGATATATTTTTTTAAAGCAAAAGTTTTAATTATTGTGCTTACTGCGGTAGCATTTGCTGTTATTACGGAAGTAGTAATGCAAAAAATAATGAACAGACCCGTAACGATAAATGACTTGAGCGCAGTTGTTACAGGCCTATTATTGGCATATAATGTACCGGCTACTGCACCTTGGTGGTTGGTGGCCATAGGTTCCATTTTTGCAATAGCCATTGTAAAGCATTGTTTTGGCGGCTTAGGTTATAATTTTATGAACCCTGCTTTGGCCGCAAGAGCTTTGCTTCTTGCATCCTGGCCGGTTAGAATGTCATCAGCGGCTTTTGTTTCACCGGGTGTAAATGCCGTAACAACGGCAACCCCACTTGAACTTTTCAGAGCCGGTGCTGCATGTGGAGACGGGATAGTAACAATAACATCGGCAAGTTTGTCATCAAGTACTACATTAACGTCTTTATGGGATTTATTTTTAGGTAATGTAGGCGGGGCCTTAGGGGAAACATCTGCTTTGGCTTTGCTTATAGGCGGTTTATATCTGATATACAGAGGAGTTATAAGCTATAGAATACCCCTTGCCTATATCGGTACTGTGGGTGCGTTAGCCTTCGTGTTAGGTGGGTTTCATTATTATTGTTTTATGTTCCATATACTGGCAGGAGGCTTATTCCTTGGTGCAATATTTATGGCAACTGACTATGCCTCAAGCCCGATGACACCAAAGGGGCAGCTTATTATGGGGGTAGGAGCAGGGATATTGACAATATTGATCAGATATTTCGGCGCTTATCCTGAAGGTGTTTCATATTCCATATTGCTGATGAATATAGCAACTCCTTTGATTGATAGATTTACTGTACCCAAAAAGTTTGGTGAGGTGAAAAAAAGTGCGTGATTATATTAGATTGACAGGTGTGCTTTTAATAATCTGTGTTATTGCTGCAGGGGTACTGGGTGTTACTAATGCAATTACCTATGAGAAAATAGCAGAACAACTTGCCAAAGAAAGTGATATGGCTCGTAAAGCTGTTTTGCCTGATGCTTCGGAATTTAAAAAGCTGGATGAAAGTGAAGTCGGAGAGATATTCGGTAAATCAGATTATGATATAGTAGACGAAATATTTGAGGGCACCTCAGGGGGACAACTTACCGGTTATACAGTAAAGGCCGTACCCAAAGGTTATGGTGGTTCGGTAGAAATAATAATTGGAATTGATACAACCGGTGTGGTAAGGGGGGTTAAAGTTGGGGAAAATTCTGAAACCCCGGGGCTTGGTAAAAATGCCACAAAACCTAAATTCCAAGAACAATATACTGGCAAAGATTGGGATGAAGGCGTTGTATTAATAAAGAATGGGATTCCTAAGGATAATGAAGTGTTATCCATAGCAGGTGCAACCGTTACTTCCAATGCGGTTACATCGGGAGTAAATACGGCTTTGGATTTGGTAAAGGAATTATTAGAGAAGTAGAATATCGTGGAGGTGAGGTCAATGAAATTATTAAAGGATTTTACAAATGGTATAATCAAAGAAAATCCTACTTTTAGGTTGGTTTTAGGAACATGTCCCACTATGGCCGTTACTACTGCGGTATTTAATGGCATAGGAATGGGTATCGCAGTTTTGGCAGTTCTTGTTTGCTCTAATTTAATTATTTCACTTATAAACAAAATAGTACCCAGTGAAGTCAGAATTCCCATATATGTAGTTGTTATTGCTACGTTTGTAACAGCGGTTGAAATGCTTATAAAAGCATTTTCTCCTGCCTTGGATAGCGCCCTGGGAATTTTTATTCCACTTATAGTTGTTAACTGTATCATACTGGCCAGAGCAGAATCTTTTGCTTCCAAGAATCCTCCGCTGAACTCAATAATGGACGGGCTTGGAATGGGTGTAGGATTTACACTTGCTTTAACTTTTATGAGTGGTGTAAGAGAATTATTGGGTGCCGGAACTTTCTTGAATATCCCTGTATTCGGAGCAGGTTTTGAACCGGCATTGATACTCATACTTCCTCCCGGCGGCTTTTTGGTATATGGTTTGATGATAGCCTTATTCAATAAGCTAACCGCAAGAAGAGCGTAAGGGGGGTAGCAAAGATGAAATTAGTAGTTATACTTTTATCTGCAATATTTGTTAACAACTTTGTTCTTTCAAGGTTCTTAGGCATTTGCCCTTTCATAGGGGTTTCAAAACAAGTTGAAACAGCATTAGGCATGGGTATAGCAGTAACGTTTGTTATGGCATTGGCATCGGTAATGACCTGGATAACACAGTATGCTATTTTAGTCCCACTGGGAATCGGGTACTTGCAGACCATTGCATTTATTTTGGTTATTGCCGGCCTTGTGCAATTTGTGGAAATGGTTATGAAGAAAACAAGCCCCACATTGTACCAAGCATTGGGTGTATACCTTCCGCTTATAACAACGAACTGTGCTGTGTTGGGTGTTGCTATTTTAAACATTGAATCAAGTTATAATGTTTTAGAAACTTTGGTAAACGGTATAGGGGGAGCCCTTGGTTTTACCTTGGCTATAGTGTTGTTTGCAGGCATAAGGGAAAGGATGGCATTAACACCATATCCTAAAAGCCTTGATGGTTTTCCTATAGCCCTTATAACTGCGAGCTTGCTATCTATAGCATTCCTGGGCTTTAGCGGTTTGCTTTAGAGCAGCTGATGAAAGAGGTGTAATACTATGATAATTGAACTTATGTGGCCTGTTGTAACGCTTGGGGGATTAGCAATATTTTTTGGTATTGTCCTTACCTACGCTTCAAAAAAGTTTGCGGTAGAGGCGGACCCAAAAGTAGAACAAATACGTTTTTTGTTACCCGGTGCTAACTGTGGTGCATGCGGCTATGCAGGTTGCGATGCTTTGGCTGAATCAATTGCCAATGGAAGTGCTGTTATTAATGCATGCCCCGTTGGAGGAACGAATTTGGCTCATAAAATAGCCGATATTATGGGAGTAACAGCGGTTGATAATGAAAAAATGGTAGCCAGGGTAATTTGCAATGGAAATAAAGACAATGCAAAAGAAAAATATGTATATCAAGGTATAGAAGATTGTAAAGCTGCAGAAATGCTTGCAGGCGGATCAAAAGGATGCAAATTCGGCTGTACAGGTTTGGGTACCTGTGAAAGAGTATGCCCCTTCGATGCTATACATGTGATAGACGGTGTCGCTGTGGTAGATGAAGAGAAATGCACGGCATGTAAAAAATGCATAGAAGCCTGCCCCAAAAAGATAATTACCCTTGTGCCTATATCTAAAAAAGTAAGGGTTCTTTGTAAGAATACTGATAAAGGCAAGGCTGTAATGAGCGTATGCAAGGTGGGTTGTATTGGCTGCCAAAAATGCGTCAAGGTATGTAAATTTGATGCAATTTCTGTTACCAACAATCTGGCGGAAATAGATTATGAAAAATGCACGAATTGTATGGAGTGTGTCAAAGTTTGCCCCACTCATTCTATCTTTGGTGCGGTGGAAGAATAGATTATATAAAAACAGCGGCGAAAGCCGCTTTTTTGTATATTGAAGTGGCCAGCTTTAAATGATAAACTGAGATAGTAGGTTTCGACATTTTTCTAAACTGATTAGTGTTCATCTTTTAATCATCAATTAAAAAGGGGGTATTGTGGCAATGAGAAATGCAAGAAGTAACGGTTGGATTTTGTTTTTATTAATTGTCTGTGGAATCATTATAGGTGGATTTTTAGGGGAATTATTGGGAAAATATATAGCTATATTAAAATTTGGCTACAATTTAGGCGTAAGTCCTCATACATACGACTTAAGGGTTATAAAACTTACCTTTGGGCTTACCTTTAACATAAATATGTTTACAATATTGGGCATAATAATTGCGATACTTTTTTATAGAAAAATGTAGGTACATAATATGAAAATAATACTCGCTTCAAATTCTCCAAGAAGAAAAGAAATTCTTTCTCAATTGGGAATAAAATATGAAGTAGTTTCGTCTAAATATGAAGAAAAGATAGAAAATATACAACCGGAAGATTTGGTAATGCGTTTTGCCGAAGGTAAAGCCCTTTGTGTTGCCAAAGACATTTTAGAAGATGCTTTGGTTATCGGTTCTGATACAATCGTGTATAACAATGGGATATTAGGCAAACCAAAAAACGAAAAAGATGCATTTAATATGTTAAGGAGCCTAAGCGGTTTATACCATACTGTAATTTCGGGAATTTCCGTAATAAAAACTCCTTCATTACATAAAATTACAACCTTTGAGAAGACCACTGTAAAATTTAAAAACCTAACTGATGATGAAATATTTTATTATATTTCTACAGGAGAGCCTATGGACAAGGCAGGTGCATATGCAATTCAGGGTATAGGCTCTTTAATAGTGGAAAGAATTGACGGATGTTATTTTAATGTTATGGGGCTTCCTGTTTACAGGCTTTCTAAGGTACTTGAGGATTTTGAGTACAAATTACTTGCAAAGTAGATGGGGGGGTTATTTACAAATGACAGATGCCACAAAGAACATAACAATTACATCTCTGCCTAAGAACGAGAGGCCAAGAGAAAAACTGCAAAATTATGGTGTCAAAGCATTATCAAATGCGGAATTACTGGCAATACTACTAAGAACAGGTACAAAAAATGAGAATGCTCTATCCTTATCTTATAAAATTTTATCTGAAAATGATGGGATAAAATTTTTGGCAAATGCGGAGGTTACAGACCTTAATGGTATAAGCGGTATAGGTTTGGCAAAAGCATCTCAACTTATTGCAGCGGTAGAATTAGGAAAACGCATCGCGCAGTATTCATACAATGAGGATGTCTATATTAAAAAACCACAAGATGCAGTAAGTATATTAATGGAAGAAATGAGATACTATAAAAAGGAACACATGAAGATAATAATGTTAAATGTAAAGTGTAAGGTTATTGGGATTAAAGAGATTTCCGTAGGTAACTTAAATTCATCTCTTGCACACCCAAGGGAAATTTTTATACCGGCTATCAAGAATTCAAGCGCAAATATAATTCTTACACATAATCATCCCAGCGGTGACCCGACACCCAGCAAAGATGATATAGAAATTACAAGAAGGGTTTATGAAGCAGGTAAAATTCTTGGTATTGAGCTCTATGATCACATAATAATCGGAGACGGAGTATTTATCAGCTTGAAAGAAAAAAATCTTTTTTAAGATTTACAATTAGGGAGGAAATACATATAATGTTTTTTAATGCTTTTTCAAAGGATATTGCAATAGATTTAGGTACAGCCAATACTTTGGTTTATGTAAAGGGGAAAGGCATATTAATCAGGGAACCATCGGTGGTAGCGATTAATACGGAAACAAATACAGTAAAAGCGGTTGGCGAAGAAGCTAAGGAAATGATAGGAAGAACACCGGGGCATATAGTAGCAATAAGGCCAATGAAAGATGGTGTTATTGCGGATTTCCATATAACGCAGAGTATGTTAAAATATTTTATTAAGCAGGCTTCCAAAAATACTTCCATCGGAAAACCCAGGCTGCTTATCAGTGTTCCGTCAGGCATTACGGAAGTAGAAAAACGTGCAGTGGAAGAGGCAGGAATTCAGGCAGGGGCCAAAACAGCCAAGTGGATTGAGGAACCTATGGCAGCGGCTATAGGGGCGGGTTTGCCTGTAGGTGAACCTACGGGAAGTATGATAATAAACATTGGCGGCGGGACGACTGAAATAGCAATAATTTCACTTGGTGGTATAGTGACAAGCAATTCAATCAGGTCAGCCGGAGACAGGTTCGATGAAAGTATAGTTTACTACATTAAACGAAATTATAATCTGGCGATCGGTATAAGAACTGCGGAAGAGATTAAAATAAATATCGGTTCCGCTTATCCTACGGGAGTTGAAGAATCAATGGAGATTCGAGGAAGGGATTTGGTTAGCGGATTGCCTAAAATTTTGACTGTTACTTCAGGTGAAATATTAGAAGCCCTCAAGGAACCTATAGAGGTTATATTGGATGGTGTAAAATCATCATTGGAAAAAACACCGCCCGAATTGGCCTCTGATGTTATGGACAGGGGTATAATGTTATCAGGCGGAGGGGCGCAACGTAAGGGCATTGGTGATTTAATTAAGGAAGAAACAGGTATGCCGGTACAGATAGCCGATATACCTCTTGACTGTGTTGCTTTGGGTGCCGGAAAAGCCCTTGAACAATACGAAAACATTAATCAGTCTTCATTTTCTGCAAAATATAGAAGATAGGTGAACCGAAATGAGGTTTTTTAAAAATAAGCTGGCTTTCTTTACAGGAATTATAGCTATTTTGCTCATAGTTTCAATTGCTTTTACGTTTAAAGGTAGGACAAGGCCTTCTGCTTTTGGTAATATAATTGGAAGTGCAGTTACACCCGTTCAAAAAGTTTTCTATAAGACCGGGGAATTTTTTAAAGGAACATTCAGCACATTGTTTGAGTTAAAAGAATTAAAAAACAGAAATGAGATTTTGGAAGAAGAGATATCAAAATTAAAAGAAGAAAACAGAAAACTGTACCAAATGGCTTTAGAAAATAAACGTTTAAGGAGTATTTTGGACTTTACCGAGGCAAATACAGATTTTAAATATATCGGAGCGGAAATTACGGGGAAAGACCCGGGGAATTGGTTTGACATTTTTACCATTGACAAAGGGTTAATAAACGGTGTTGAAGCAAATGACCCTGTAATCACCGGTGAAGGTTTGGTAGGCAGAATTATTGAGGTTGGAAGCAATTATTCCAAAGTTTTATCTATAATAGATGAAAGAAGTTCCATAAGCATAGTTGTAAACAGGACCAGGGATACAGGAATAGTGTCGGGAACAGTCAGTTCCGAGCTTATTGCCGTAATGCCCCTTGAATCAGATATTATAAAGGGTGATGATATTATTACTTCAAATTTTAGTACTCTTCCTTCCGGTCTTTATATCGGTAAAGTAGAAAGTGTGGAAAAATCAGAACGCAAGTTGCAAAAAGTCGTAACTGTCAGAACATCGGTCGATTTTAAAAAACTGGAAGAAGTGTTTGTTTTAAAAATGAATGTAGAAGAGGATTAAGGGGGGTAATTATTGAGAATATTTGTATTAGGTATTCTGATATTACTGAACTTCATCTTGGAATCCACTGTTTTTCAGTATATAAAAATATTAGGCATTAAACCTGATTTTACAATTATGCTGATAACTTCTTATGCAATAATGCGAGGAAGCATATATGGAGGTTTTGTCGGTCTCTTATCCGGGTTTCTGAGTGACTTGTTTTATAGCATCTCCTTTGGGGTTAATTCCTTATCTTATATGCTAACAGGATATATAATAGGGCAATTTCAGGAAAACATATTTAAAGACAGTTTTATACCACCGATAATTTTCAATGTCATAGGTGTTTTTGTTTTTCAACATTTATTTTATTTTGTATCTTACATAAGCAAAACAAATATTTCTTATTTACATGCATTATTAAACATAATGATTCCGCAAAGCATTTTAAACGGGATACTCGGTATTTTTGTATACAAATATATCTTTAAATTGGAAGAAAGAAATTTTATGAAGAAAAAGATATTCTAAAAAGGTGTTGTTATGATTAAAAAATATTTTAGCGATAGATTAAATATAATAAAAATTATTGCCATGTTAATATTTTTTGCTCTAACTTTTAAATTGATTGATCTTCAAATTGTTAAAGGTGATTATTATAAAAAAAGATCAGAAACCGTCAGAACAAGAAACGTTAATATCACAGCTCCAAGAGGAAATATTACGGATAGATATGGAAGAATACTGGCCACCAATAAGCAAAGCTATTCGGTTAATATCGTAAAGGCGGAATTGCCTGATGAAACTCTTAATGATATAGCCCTGACAGTTGTCAATATTTTAGAGCAAAACGGTGATAAATACAGGGACGAGATACCTATATTGTTAGATCCGATACGGTTTACCTATGAGGACGAGGAAACCCTTTGGAAAGAAAAGTATAATATTCCTTTTTTAGCAACGCCCGGAGAAGCTTTTGCCAAACTAAAGCAGGATTATAACATTTTATATGATACCATTGATGTGGAAGCCTATTCTATACTGAAAAACGATTTTGAAGTTGACCTGCCATTTAAATTGGATGAACTCAAGTTTAATTATAAAATCGAGGAAGAATATTGGAAGAAAAATAACGGGTTTGATGAAAAAAGTACCGCAGAAGATGTTTTCAATAAAATGATAAGTAAATACAAAATTGATATGACAAAGTACACTCAAAAAGAAGCAAAAAAGATTATATCGGTAAAGTATCTTTTAGGGCAAAAAAAGTATCCTGCCTATGTTCCCGTAGAAATTGCCACCAACATCAAAGAAGAAACGAGGGTTATGATAGAGGAAAGCAAAATTTTTATACCCGGTGTAGAAATTATGGATAAACCATTAAGGAAATATCCCAACAATGATTTTTTATGTCATGTGTTGGGCTATTTGGGTAAAATAAGCCCTGACCAGGAGGATTTGTTTCAAAACGGATATACACCTTCTGACATGATAGGAAAAGCCGGGATTGAGTATTCTATGGAAGAATATTTAAAAGGGACCGATGGTTCAAAGCAAATAGAGGTTAATGCAGTAGGCTCGTTGATTGATACAATCGATGTTATTGAACCCGTGCCGGGTCATACCGTCATGCTTACCACCGGATCAAGGCTGCAATCGATTGCTGAAGAAGCATTAAAAAAGACGATAGAAGAAGCAAGAAACAAAAAACCTTATCCTGAAACATATTCGGGGGCAGCAGTGGCAATAGACGTAAACACAGGTGCAATACTTGCCCTTGCAAGTGAACCAAAATTTGATTTAAACCTTTTTGCTTCGGGAATCTCAAATGAAGACTGGAAGGCACTTCATCCTGCCACTGCGGATAGTTATGCGCCGAGGCCGCTAATAAATAACGCAATCTCTTATCCATTGCCGCCGGGTTCCACTATGAAATTGCTTACTGCAATTGCCGGGCTTACAGAAGAAAAAATAAACAAGAAAGAATATATTTATTGCAAAGGCAGATATACCACTATTCCCGGAATAGCCCCTTCAGATTCCGGTGGTGCCGTACATGGCCCTACTGATATACTCAATGCAATAAAAAAATCATGTAACTATTATTTTTTTGAAACAGGAAGAAGGTTGGGCGGTGAGCTGTTTGAAGATTATGCTAACAAGCTGGGCTTTGGCCAATACACCGGCATAGAGCTTCCTTATGAGTCTAAAGGCATGGTAGAAGGCCCCATGCATAAAAAAAGCATGTATGAAAATTATATTGACAGTTATCTTACTTTTACAATAAAACTGACAGATGAAGAAGCCAAAGAAAGCATCAAGGCAATGATACATGACAAACCATTGCCCGGGCAATCCTCTTATCAATTCTATTTGGATATGAAAAAAAGAATAAGAGAATTAGGTGTTACAGAAGACAAAATGATAGATAAGATTATATGGTATATAACCGAAAGCAAATATCGCCCCGGTGATGTTTTGAATGCGGCAATAGGTCAAGGGTTAAATAATGTGACGGTAATACAGTTGGCTAATTATGCTGCAACAATTGCAAATGGCGGAACGAGATACAAACCGTATATTGTTGACAAGGTTATCAGTCATGACGGTGTAACAATATTTGAAAAAGAACCGGAAATTATAGAAAAACTTAATGCATCGCAGGATGATATGGAAATTATTAAGAGAGGCATGTTTAAAGTAACAAATGAAATGGGCGGTACGGCGTGGAGTAGTTTTATAAACAGTAAGGTATCTGTATGCGGCAAAACAGGAACCGCTGAGGCGGGTAAATATAGGCCGGATCCCATAAAAAACCCTAAATTATATGCCAAATATAATGACCACGCCTGGTTTATAGGATTTGCACCTTATGACAAACCGGAAATAGCCGTAGCTGCGGTAGTTTTTCAAGGCGGCTTCGGAGCCGGTTCCGCCCCTATTGTCAGGCAAATAATAGAAGGATACCTAACACCCGAACAACCTGATGACCGAATTTTGCCTTATGATGTGTTGTTGCCATAGGTGGAAATGCATGGAAGTTAAACAGGAAGGAGGACTTTCAGTATTTTTGTAGAAAATAATAAGATAGTTTACTTCAGGGGGTTTGCTAATGATAAATAATGAAATTGTTTTTAAGGGAACAAAGGATGGATTATACATTATACTTAAGGAAGAATCAAATATAGATGAAATAAAAGAAAAGCTCGAAATGAAACTAAAACCGTCTAAAAAGTTTTTTGAGGGTGCAAAAATAAAAAGCTTCATAGGAAAAAAGATTTCAAAGGAAGAGTTTTCAGAACTTAAAAGTATTGTAGAAACCCGCTATGGTATGGAAGTGCAAGGAGCCTACGATAGCATGCCCATTGGTGGGCTCTTTGAAACAGAAGAAAAGGATAAGAAGTTTATTGATGCATTGGCCCCCGTACATGGTAAAAAAGAAAGCGGACTTTTTATCCGAGGCACAATAAGGTCAGGGCAACTCATAAAATGCAATGAAAACATAACGATTGTCGGTGATGTTAACCCCGGTGCACATCTTGAAGCAACCGGCAGTATAATTATTATGGGTACTATGAGAGGAACAGCGCATGCGGGTTTTTCAGGCAATTATGATGCCTATATAGCTGCAGTCAAACTGGAACCGATGCAACTTCGTATCGGAGATATCATTGCAAGGTCACCGGACGGTAAGCAATATAAATCAAGTGTTCCCGAAATTGCAATCGTCAGATGCGGCATGATAGTTATAGAACCTTGTTAGAACATAATAATAATATAGAACTTGCATCTGAATACTAATATAATTAAAAAAGAATTTATATATGCATTGGAGGTATGAACATGGGTGAAGTGATAGTGGTAACCTCGGGTAAGGGAGGTGTCGGGAAAACAACAACAACAGCTAATATAGGTACAGGTTTGGCATTGGAAGGTAAAAGCGTAGTGCTTTTAGATGCTGATATCGGCCTTCGTAACTTAGATGTAGTTATGGGTTTGGAAAACAGAATAGTTTATGATTTAGTGGATGTAGTAGAAGGTATATGCAGGTTAAAACAAGGCCTTATAAAAGATAAACGTTATCCTAATCTTTTTTTAATGCCGGCAGCGCAAACAAAAGATAAGTCAGCAGTTACACCGGAACAAATGATGAAACTTACCAAGGAACTTGCCGAAGAATTTGACTTTGTTATAGTGGATTCACCGGCGGGAATAGAACAAGGCTTTAAAAATGCAATAGCAGGTGCAAACAGGTCAATCGTGGTAACCACACCGGAAGTTTCAGCAGTAAGAGATGCAGATAGGATTATTGGCTTATTGGAAGCAAATGATTTAAAAAACCCTCAGCTGCTTGTTAATAGGTTAAAGGTGGAGATGGTAAGAAGAGGGGATATGATGAATATAGATGATATAGTTGACATTTTGTCAATCGATTTGTTGGGAGTAGTACCCGATGATGAACATATAGTTGTATCTACAAACCGCGGAGAACCGGCTATATCGGAAGATAAATCAATGGCGGGACAAGCCTACAGAAATATAGTAAAAAGAATATTGGGGGAGAACATACCTTTTATGAGTTTGGATACAGATGAAGGGCTTATAACGAAAATAGCAAGGATTTTTGGCTTTGTTAGGAAATAGGAGGGATAATTGTGGATTTTTTTAAATTTTTCAGCAGAACGGATAAGGGAAGCAAAGATGTTGCAAAAGATAGGTTACAACTTCTTTTAATTCATGACAGAGCAAATGTTTCACCTAAGTTTTTAGAAATGATAAAAGGGGAATTAATAGATGTTATATCAGATTACATAGAGATAGATGAGTCCGGCCTGGAAATCAAAATGACGAGAACAAAGAGGGAAAAGGACGGTGCTACTGTTCCTGCTTTGGTGGCAAATATCCCTATCAGGAAGATGAAAGAAAATGTAAGATAGCTGTCATATTTAATCTTTGTTATCCATATATTTTAAGAGAAAAGCTTAGGAGGAGATATATATGGACAACAGAGAAATACCGTCAAGACCATCTTATTTAAATGAATATCGTAGGATAGGAGATCTATTTGGAACCAAATCATATGCTAAGGAAAAAACACCATTAGACAGACTTTTGTATCAGCTATTTGTTTCTCTTGCTATATTGGCTTTTATTTTGCTTATGAATTCTATTGATTTGAATGTTACGAAAACCATAACCCAGGGTATAAAAAGCACTTTGAACTGGAAGATTGATGTCGGGAAAATAGATAGCGTAATAAAATCATTAAGCACTGCAAAAATAGATGAAAAGGGTGGGAGTATAGAGGAACTTGATATAGGAAAGTCAAAATCCAAGACATTCATTATTCCGTTGGAAGGTGAAATTACATCAGCTTTCGGTGAAAGAATTCATCCTGTATTTAATACAATAAAACAACATAACGGTATAGATATTAACGGTAATTTTGGCGATGACATAAAAGCTGCTTCAGATGGTACCGTGGTTGAGGTTGGAGAAAGTGAGGACTTAGGCAAATTTTTGAGAATAAAAAACGGAATCTATGACACTTTATATGCACACTGTTCAAAAATCATCGTAAAAGAAGGACAAAAAGTAAAGCAGAGTGAAAAGATTGCTGAAATAGGTGATACAGGCTTTACTTCAGGACCCCATCTCCATTTTGAAGTTTGGGTTGAGGGCAGTGCAGTTAACCCTTTAGAACTTATTAATTAGCCTATAAATTCGGGGGTCAAATCAGTGAGGGTAAAAATAAATATATCTTTTATCCTTTTTTTATTTCTGAGCATTTATTTGGGTTATTGGAAAGTGACCTTGATAATTTTTATATCAGTATTGATTCATGAATTGGGACATGGCATAGTAGCTAAAAAGCTTGGGATCAAAATATTTGAAGTGCAATTTTTCCCATTCGGAGCTATTGCAATCATGGAGAACATAACAAAATATGGTGGTCTTGAAGAACTGTTAATAGCTATTTCAGGGCCGTTAATGAGCCTTTTTGTTGCTCTTGTTTTTTTTTATAGTAAAGTACCGGATAACGATTTAATATTTAAATATAACTTTGCACTTTTTGCATTTAATCTGATTCCTGCACTCCCCCTTGATGGGGGCAGGATAATGAGAAATATTATTGTCATGCGTACAAGTTATAAAAAGGCTACAAAAATCCTAATAAATTCAGGAAAACTTTTGGCAATAGGTCTTATTCTGTTCAATATCTACTTGATTATTAACAATGTGATTACAGTTGCATACATGATTACTGCAATTTTTATATTTTTTGGTGCACTTAAAGAAGAAAAAAACTGTTCTTATGTATATTTATTTAATAGGAATAATAAGAAAGAGAAAATGTTAAAAAAGAGAAAGTGCAAAAAAAGATCGTTGGTTTGCTCAAGAG
>JAAYKT010000019.1 GCA_012522255.1 Clostridiales bacterium | reverse complement strand
GTGATCTGTTTACTGATTCTATATTTCAGCTAAAAAATAATTTAAGAATTTTTACATACGAATATGACGGTTATTTATCAAAAATAGACTCAATCAAGTCATATTATGAAAAAAGTATGGAGCTTTTATGTGAAGATTGCATGAAAAGATTGTTTACCGGTACCTGGCCTGTGTACACAAAGGCAAAAGATGAGCCTCCGGCAAAGTACGGTTCTTTGGCAAAGGTCGGGAATTCATTGATATCAAGTGGCTGCTCTATAGATGGTACGGTAAATAGTTCTGTTTTATTCAGAAGGGTTGGTATCAGTGCGGGAGCAATCATAAATAATTGTGTGGTTATGCAAAACTCCAAAATTGGAGAAAATGCAGTTTTGGAGCATGTTATTTTGGATAAAAACACTGTTATTTCAAATGGGAAAATATTAAAAGGGACAATGGATAATCCTATTATAGTAGAGAAGAACCAAATAATTTAAGGCGGTGTGATAATGATAAAAGTTTTATTTGCTGTTTCAGAATCTGCACCTTTTTTAAAAAGCGGTGGCTTGGGAGAGGTAATATATTCATTATCAAGAGAGATGAAAAAACTTGGGATGGATGCAAGAGTAATTTTGCCTAAATATTCTGACATATCTTTTGATTATCAAAGGAAGATGGAGAAATTAACTGCCTTTACTGTAAATGTCGGTTGGCGAAAACAGTATTGCGGCATAGAATACTTGGAAATAGAAGATGTACCTTTCTATTTTGTTGATAATGAGTATTATTTTAAACGCACCGGTATGTATGGTTATTATGACGAGGCTGAAAGATTTGCTTTTTTTACGAGGGCAGTGATAGAGTCTATGGAAAACATTGATTTTATCCCTGATGTAATCCATTGTCATGATTGGCATACCGGAATGATTGCACCTACATTAAAAATAGATTATCCTCAATATGATAAAATAAAAACTATATTTACTATACACAATTTGTATTATCAAGGGGTTTTTCCTTACGAAATATTGGGAGATTTGTTGGGATTTAAAGCTGATCAGATTAATATTGCAGGGCTGGAATTTTACGGAGGAATCAGTTTTATGAAAGGTGGGCTCAATTTTTCAGATATAATCACTACCGTTAGCCATAATTATGCCGAAGAGATTAAAACACCTTTATATGGGGAAAGACTGGATGATATTCTTCGTTCAAAAAGTCGTATACTCTATGGAATCGAAAACGGTATAGACTATAATATTTATAATCCGGCAACGGATTCTTTTATATCACAAAAATATGACGAGGAAACCTTGGATTTAAAAGTTCAAAATAAGATCAGGTTGCAGCAGGAATTAGGTTTAACAAAAGGCGAGGAAATTCCTATGATAGGAATGGTAACAAGGCTTGTTAAACAAAAAGGCCTGGATTTGGTTTTATCAAAGATAGAGGATATCAAAAATAAAGGCGTACAGGTGGTTATTTTGGGTACCGGGGATAAGCATTATGAAGAGATGCTTTATGAACTGAGTAGTAAATATCCTAAAGATATATCCGTAAAAATACTGTTTAATGACAGGGTTGCCCATATAATATATGCCGCATCTGATATTTTTCTTATGCCTTCTCTTTTTGAACCTTGCGGGTTAGGTCAAATGATAGCATCAAAATATGGCGCCATTCCTTTGGTGAGAGAAACAGGAGGGCTTAAGGATACCGTAATACCATATAACGAATATACAGGTGATGGAACGGGATTCAGCTTCCAAAATTATTGTTCTGATGAATTAATAACTACAATAAATTATGCCCTTGGTTTTTATAGTGACAAGGACAAATGGAAAAGAATAATGTATAGTGCAATGAAATTGGATAATAGTTGGCAAAAATCTTCAAATGAATATAAAAAGTTATACGAGAAAATAATGGGGGAAAAATAATGGCTTTAACAAAACCTACGGACACAATAGAAATAAAAAACGATATTTTAGATGAATTAAGAGGAAATTTTGGCGTCGAGCTGGAGGATGCAAGCAAGTTAAATATTTATCTTGCCATAGGCAATGTTATTAGGAAATACAGCAATGAGGACAGGATATTAACTAATAACAGGTACAAAAAAAATAAAGAAAAACAAGTTTACTATTTTTCAATGGAATTTCTTCTTGGTAAACTATTGGAAAGCAATCTTATCAATCTGGGAATAATGGATATATTTAAAGAAGCCTTAAAGGAACTTAAGGTTGATTATGATGAGATTATTGATATGGAAAATGATCAAGGTCTTGGAAACGGTGGTCTTGGCAGGCTTGCTGCATGTTTTTTGGATTCCATGGCTTCTTTGGATATTGCAGGTCACGGTTGTGGTATTCGTTATAAATACGGTTTTTTCCAGCAAAAAGTTATTGATGGTTATCAGGTGGAGTTACCCGATAATTGGCTTACCACCGGTGGTATATGGGAGCTTCGAAAAGATGATAAAGCCGTCGAAGTGAAATTCGGTGGTTATATCAAGGAAACATGGGAAGAGGATAAGTTAGTCATAAAGCATGAGTTTTATGATAGTGTATTGGCAGTACCTTACGATACCCCAATTATAGGTTATAGGAATAATACCGTTAATACTCTGAGGTTATGGAGTGCGGAGACAATACAAAAAGATTTCGATTATGCATTGTTCAATCGGGGAGAATATCTAAAATCAATAGAAGAGATGTATAATGCTGAAACAATATCTCAAATACTTTATCCCAACAGTGATTTTGAAGAAGGCAGATTATTAAGGTTGAAGCAGCAGTATTTCTTTGTTTCTGCCGGGGTGCAAAGTATAGTGAGACGGTATAAAAAACTGTATGGGGACATTTCACACTTTGATACGCATATAGCCATTCAAATAAATGATACCCACCCTGCGCTCGTAATACCTGAGCTTATGAGGATTCTTTTGGATGAAGAAGGCCTTAGCTGGGACAAAGCGTGGGGTATTACGACGAGGACGGTATCTTATACAAATCATACTATATTACCCGAGGCTATGGAAAAATGGAATATCGATATGTTCAAAAGTCTATTACCAAGGATATTTATGATTATTAATGAGATCAATGAGAAGTTCTGCCGGGAACTATGGCAAAGATATGAAGGGGATTGGGTTAAGATATCCAATATGGCCATAGTAGGTGACGGTTATGTAAAAATGGCACACTTGGCCGTTGTAGGCAGTAAAACTGTTAACGGTGTTGCAAAAATTCACACCGAAATTCTAAAAAAACAGGTTATGTCTGATTTCTATAACCACTACCCTTGCAAGTTTAATAACAAAACAAACGGTGTAACCCACAGACGATGGTTACTTCAGGCAAACCCGGGGCTTTCAGGGCTTATTACTGCGAGTATAGGACAGAAATGGGTATATCATCCGGGTGATCTGGTAAAACTTGAAGACTATAAGTTTGACAGTGTTTTTTTAGAAAAATTATCCGGTATCAAAAGAAATAATAAAATAGCTTTGATAGAAGAACTTAAAAATATTTATGATATATCTATTGACCCAGATTCAATATTTGATGTTCATGTAAAAAGAATACATGCATACAAAAGGCAGATATTGAATCTAATGAATATAATCAACTTATATAATAGGCTTTTAGAAAATCCCGAAATGGATATAATTCCAAGAACTTTTATATTTGCAGGTAAGGCTGCGCCAAGTTATTGGCTGGCTAAGCAAACTATAAAATTAATAAGTAC
>JAAYKT010000140.1 GCA_012522255.1 Clostridiales bacterium | reverse complement strand
TTATTATATAACTACTTATAGCAGTGATAATGTGACAACCTACCTTATAAATTTAAAAAGTCGAAACCAAAACGTCCCTTATATCTTATGTAAAATTTAAGCGAATAAACTTATACAACTGCTCATATTACTGGTAATTTATAGCTTATAGGTACAGCTCATCCATGCATATCTTTTTACCATCAATAATCAATAGTATTTATAAACTTCAAATATTGATTATTAGCTTGGCTTATGATAGTATATGTACGTATGTTTAGACAATTGTAATCCTATAACAAACAAAAGAGGTGAGAAAATGACTTCTCAGAAAATGTTGATAGTACATTCAAAAGTGTTGCCTATAGTTTTTGAAAAAGTAATAGCAGCGAAAAACTTATTAAAAAGCGGTGAGGCAACCACAATTCAACAGGCATGTGAATTGGTTTCACTTAGCCGAAGCACTTTTTACAAATATAAGGATACGGTTTTTGATTATAATGCTCAGGAAAGAGGAAGAATAGTTAATTTGTTCATGCTATTGCGCCATGAGCCCGGTGTTTTATCGGATATAATAAATGTAATAGCATCGTTTAAGGGGAATATATTGACGATTAACCAAAACATACCCGTATTGGACGTGGCTTCTTTGACCATGACCATCGATACCAAACATATGGACATCACACCTGCCCATATAGTAGAGGAAATATCCAAGAATAAAAATTGTGTAAGCGCCGAAATAATCGCAATGGAATAGGAGATAAAAACATGTATAACGGCTTGATTGAAAGGTACAAAAAATACCTAAGTGAAATATATTGTGACAATATTATTACATTAAATGAAGGAAATACGCCACTTATTCAATCTAAAAATTTGACGGATGTGGTTGGGGATAACCTTGTGTTTTTTAAATTTGAAGGTGCCAACCCTACGGGTTCATTTAAGGATAGAGGCATGACCGCGGCAATAACGAGAGCTGTAAGGGATGGCTCCAAAAGTGTAATATGTGCCTCTACAGGAAACACATCTGCCTCGGCCGCGGCTTATGCGGCAAGGGCAGGCATAAGATGTGTAGTTCTCATACCCGAAGGCAAAGTAGCTTTGGGTAAGCTCGCCCAAGCTTTGGTTTACGGTGCCGATGTAATACAAATAAAAGGCAACTTTGACCAAGCCCTGAATATGGTAAAAGAAGCTTCTAAAAGATTTCCTGTGACTATAGTTAACTCCATTAATCCTTATAGAATTGAAGGCCAAAAAACAGGTGCTTTTGAAATCTGCGATGACTTGGGTTCATCACCCGATTATCAATTTATGCCTGTAGGCAATGCAGGAAATATAACTGCTTATTGGAAAGGATATAAAGAATATAGGGAAAATAGCATAACAGATAAGAATCCTAAAATGATGGGGTTTCAAGCCGCAGGGGCAGCACCCATTGTTGAAGGAAAAATTATAGGCAATCCGGAAACTATTGCCACGGCAATAAGAATCGGAAACCCGGCATCCTGGGATAAAGCAGTAGAAGCGATCAAAGAATCCCAAGGAGCCATAGATAAAGTCACTGATGAAGAGATACTGGAGGCTTATTCTTTACTTGCTTCAAGGGAAGGCATCTTTGCCGAACCGGCTTCATGTGCAAGTTTGGCAGGCCTTATTAAGTATATGAAAGGTAACAACCTGTCCGGCAAAACTATTGTATGCATACTGACCGGTAACGGACTAAAAGACCCTGATACAGCAATGGGACTCAAAATGCGCATTAATAAAATAAATGCAAATATGGATGAGCTATCAAAATTCTTCACATAAGAAACGGGGTAGTATAAATGATTGAAATAACTGTAAAAGCAACAACAGCAAATTTAGGCCCCGGTTTTGATTGCATGGGCCTGGCACTGGATATTGAGAACAAAATATTCATAAAAGAATCAAATAGAAAATTCAAGGATGAAAGGAATCTTATCTATCATTCAATTAAAAAAATATATGACATAGCCGGCAAAAAAATTCCCGGTATCAGCATAGACCAGAAAATAGGAATACCTATAAGGCAAGGTTTAGGCAGCAGTGCCGCTTGTATTGCTGCAGGATGTGTCGCGGGAAACAAACTGTCAGGGGCAGATCTTTCCACTTTAGACCTGATAAAAATCGCCACAGAAATAGAAGGCCATCCTGATAATATCGTCCCGGCTTTTTTGGGAGGTTATACTATTTCTTCTTTGGAGAATGGCGAGGTTATTTATTTCAGACAAAAGGCCTTTGAAGGTTTTAAATATGGTGTAATGACACCGGATTTCACTCTTTCAACTGCAGAAGCAAGGAAAGTGTTGCCGGCAACAATATCTTATGCTGATGCTGTTTTTAATATAGGAAAATCCTCCCTTATGTCCGCAGCTATGATTACGGGAAATGCAGAGCTATTAAAAGCCGCTAACATAGACAAGGTTCATGAGCCATATAGAAAGCATCTTATACCTAATTTTGACATAATTAAAAACCAAGCAAATTCATTGGGGGCTTTGACTACTTTTTTAAGCGGGGCAGGCCCAACTATTATTTCCATTTTAAAGGCAGATGATAATATATTTGAAAGAAAAATGTCGCAATTCTTAAAAAGTATTGAAGGAGGCTGGGCTTTAATCATTGCAGAGGCCTGTAATAATGGTATAGAGTGCAATATGATAACTGACTAAATAGTCCATTGGCCGTGAACAACTCCCACTAAGTACAATGTATTATTATAATCCTCAAAAACCAGCCTCAGGCTTTCCCAATCAATTCCTTGAAATTGGGGGTCAAACCCGGAGAAGTGAAGTTCAATAAAATAACCCGTAGGGTAAGCCTTGGCAGTATTATCTGTCGTATTTCCTGAACCTATTGGCACATTGTTGCCTATCACATGGGGGTTGGCGAAATCTTTATCATAAACAAACTTATCATAGTATTCCTTAAACGTCAGTTCGATTGGTTCTCCGGAGCCATCATATGCACCCCAATCCATTATATCCGTACTTTCCATAAGTCCCACGATTTGCTCGGCAGTATAAACCTGATCATTATTTGTATCAGTAAAAAAATAAGGCGAGAACCTAACACCTTTTGTCGGATGAATGTATTCTGATAATGTGTTCATATCCTTATCTTTTATGAGCATTATCACTTCAATAACCCTATATATTTTATTGGATGTAATCCCGCTAAGATTTCTTTCCAAATCCGATATCTTATTTTCCAAAGCAACAATCTTATCATCTTTTGCTTTTAATTCATTTGAATTATCAATGGGTTTTGCAGAACAACCGGTAAACACTAAAAAGACCAAAGTCAGTATTATAAAAACAAATTTTTTTACCATATCGCACCTCTTTACATATAAAATCATTATGTACTAACTTATATAATTGCCTATTTATATAAATATAAACACAAATTGGGCACTTTTCAATGGTAATTATAAATTTACCGACAATGCAATCAGCAACCGCTTGAGAAAAATTCAATAGAATTCTACACTATAATTATAGATATCAAGCATGCTGAATGTTATAATTACGGTAATACAAAATCATATAGAAAAGGAGATAAAAATGGATAGCAAAGATACAATTATAAAAGCATTGAAAGATTCTAAAGAACCGTTAAGACCCGGTGAAATTTCTGAAGTAACAGGTTTGGAAAAAGCCGAGGTAGACAAAGCTATAAAAGTGTTAAAAAAAGAAGGGAAAATTATATCTCCAAAAAGATGTTACTATTCAGTTGAAGAGTAATATAATTGAAAAAACTATAAAATTCTTATGGCAATAGGTGATATTTAAACCTATTGCCATTTCCGTAAAGTAATACTTTTATGACATATAAAAAAACTTAATTATATGACAATGACCTATTTGCTTTATTTATCTATATCCTTGTGCGCAGCTAACAGTTTATCGGCTTCCAAAAGTAATTTGGTTACAATTTTTGTTCCCTTTTCATAGATTATTGAACAACTTCCATCAGGTGTATTCATCTTTGAAAAAGGTTGGAGATCTTTACAATTGCAACTGCCTAATTCACTAAGAAATCTTCCATGTAACTCCCTTACTAAATAACTATACCTTTCCGAGTCGCCTTCCGGATCAATTCTGCCGTATATTAAAGAAATCAATATAATACCTATTTCCAAAATTCCGCAGCGTCCCCCGTAGCCTCCTCCACCGCCCCTAAAACCACATGATGCCTTAAGCAACATTTCAGGTATTTCTATATACAAAGATTCTGAAATAGCCCTGATGGCTGACTCAGAACAGTGATATCCAAGCAAACGGTAATGCTCACATCTTTCCGCCGCCTCAATAATCTTATTATCCATTTATATAATCTTCCCCTTAAAATATTTGGACATAAAAATCAGTTATTTTAATCGTTAAATTCTTTATTTTTGCAAGTTATAAGGTTTGCCAATTCTATTAAGTCCAAATGTTTTGCCTTCTTTGCATTATACCCTGCAATCTTAAAGGCTGATTGCACAGAAAAACCCAGTGTTCCGGCGGTTATTAAAGTCCCAATCCCCACAGGCCCCTTAAGCAGATAGCCAATGAAAAGTACAGCTGCTTCAATAAGTGCCCTGATAAACCATATTGGTTTATTCGTCTTTCTTAGCAATGCTACCATAAGAGCATCCCGCGGGCCTGTGCCAAGGTTCTCTTTGATATAAAAACATGTTCCCCATCCCACAGTGATAATTCCTAAAATAAGCAAAGCAAATCTACCGGATAAACTTTGCGGAACAGTTAAAATTCCCAAAACATCAATAATATCCATAAAAATACCAATAAAGATCATACTGAATACGCTGCCAAGGCCGGGCACAGTATCTAAAATATAAGCTATAAATAAAACTGCAAACCCGCATATTTGTGAAGCCTGGCCCAATGAAAGAGGGGTATAATTTACAATGCCAATATAAAGAACTACCCAAGGGCTGGCACCTAAATCAGAGTGGACGATTAGCTGTGTGCCCAAAGCAAATAGTATATATCCCAAAAACAAATAAGGCATTTTCCCCAGAATTTCTTTTAGCGCTTTTTTATTTAATGCCACACATTATCCTCCCGTCAATAAGAAGTTAAAGGGCAAGGCATTTACCTTCGCCCTTTTTAATAGCAAGTTATAAGTCAATTTTTCAATTCATGCACCTATATAGCTTATTCTTCGGTTCTATAATAAAGCTGTGGACTTTTCGCTTTATTAACATGAAGTTGAAATATATCACCTCGGTTATAGTGCCCTGAAAAATCATGACGTAGTTTATGCTTTACACATTGCTCCAAATCTATATCGCCGTATAAAATCCCTTCCTCATTACCCATAGGGCCTGCAATTAATTCGGTTTCCGGCCCTACAATCATTGAACCTCCACAGATTCCGGAAACTTTCAGCTGCTCTGCAACCTTATCAGATAATTGCATTTTTTCAATCATATCATCATCCACGGTAGAGCAAGAACTAATTACAAAAGCTTTAGCTACTTGTGCAAAATTCTGTGAGGCGATCTGTACATATTCTCTCATTGGCCTACCTGTAATCCTCCAAAAATTTGGCCAAGACATCCCGTGAATACGTGTTCCCTCGGCTGTCAACGCAAACAAAGCAAGTGGATTTGAATTTTCACTGCAAGTCAAAGCACTTATAGGGCCGTACTCCGTATCAATTGTACCAAAAGTATCACCATTTCCCGCCTTATGAACAATCCTTTCAGCGGCAGTAGGCATAAATTTTTGATGTTTTCCTAAATATTTACCATCCGGGCTTATATATATTTGCGTATTATACATTGTCCCTGTTGTTTTTGGCAGTTTTTCACAAATTCCCATAACCACATAAGCTTTAGCTGCTTTTGCAGCCTTGCAAAGCTCATCTACCTCAAAGCTTGGAATTTCAACTGAGTTTTTAAAAAGCTCAATGCTCATCTGGTTTGCCACATTGCTTGTAGCTGCATGAAAAATGTACCAAACAGGATGAGACGGAATAAATCCTTCAGGAAATACAATCAGTTTTGCCCCGTTTCTCCCGGCTTCCTTAATCAGCTCACAAGCCTTTTTTGTAGTAGCCTCTCTGTTTAAAAATACTGGTGAGGCTTGTACCGCTGCAACTCTTAAAGTTTCATAGGTGTCCCCCATTATCTATCTCACCTTCCTATTATAATTATTGTTAATTTAAGTTTATCCCCCTGCAACTACCGGCACAAATGAAATAACATCAGTATTCAAAAGCATTCTATCAAGGCCATCTTCCTTATTAAGAAAAGTATTATTTATCAAAATAACAGCTTTTGTTGATAGCTTTCCATCTGTCAATATCAAAGATTCAAATTCGGGACCATATATATTACACAGCAAATTGATTAGTTCCGAAAAGGAGCCGGAAAAGTCCAGGTCAATGGATGTATCTTTAGTTGAACTCAACATATATGAGCTAAACATTACCTTCACTATTTTAACAACTCCAAAGCATTTTTTACATAGTGCATAACCCTGTTATATCCACGCTGAAGCCTAAGCTTAGTCGCATGATATCTATAGGAATCATAAGCACACTCTGCCAAAATCTTCCCGGACTCCAAAGATGGCAATGGAAACATAGGACCTGATAAATCAAAATCAAAACAATCATTATCGTGGAATGTTATTCTGACTATATTTTGTGACAACTTTAGAAGAACATCATTTATTTTGTCTGCTTCTTCACCGGGTTCTTTTATATCAGATATTTTTTTATTAAGTCCTTCCGTTGCATCAACAAGTTGACCAATCCGTTCTTTAAGCAAGGACAGGTCAAAACGCTCCTTCAACGAATCTTGCAGTCCTGATACTGTATGTGCCATTTCCTTAGCTGCAGCATTAAAATCATAGGGCAAAATTGCAGAAGTCAACAATCTCCATATTACTGCAAGATAAATTTTTGTGTCACGTACTAAAAAGGCCTCATCTACTTTATCTACAGTATCATGTTTAGTATGCCACCACCAGCCAAGTCCTCCCGCAAACTTAGTGTTACCCATTTTAAAAGAAACTACATCTTTATCCTTTCTTGCATCTTGTTCAGAAAAAGTTCCGAATATTGATGTCAAACCCACACCATAAAATGATTGATCTGCATAATGTCCAATCCTTTTACCTATAAAATCCTGACCTGTTTGTTTTCTAATAACGTCAGCTGCTAATTTCTTTGTTTGAGGCATTACCGGTGCTTCTATAATAATTTCTGCATCCATCCCGCCTGTTGAATCAACATAAACATGGCCTACGCACTTTTCTTCCAGTTCTTCGAAATGATTATCGGAATACCAAGCCGAACTGAAAAATTTTCCTTGGGAATGCCCTGCCCAGAATACCAATCTTAGACCTCTTTGCCATTGTTCCTTTTTTCTTGCAAGCAATCGCGCACATTCTATTAAAGTGGCGTTTGCAGAGCCGTTATCCATGGCACCATAATCCCACGAATCAATGTGGCTCGAAAACAATAAAAACTTATCGCTTTTATCCGACTTTAGATTTGCTTCCAATAAAGGCACATCTCTCCATCCGGTATCTACAGTTGATTCTATTCTTACAAAGGTTCGGTTTTTTTCTATTTCATTTCTGATAGTATTACCGCTATCTCTTGTAATCGATACAACCGGTATTGCCGGCATAAGATGCTCTGTTTTATCAGAAGGGCCACCCCATATGGGGGATAAACCTATATTATGCAAATAATCATCCTGGGCAAATATTGCTCCTATTGCCCCTAAGTCACTTAATCTTGCAACTTCATCTACAGATGGGAGCCCGTTACAAAGAACTATTTTCCCTGCAACCGAAGAACATGTTGAAATAACTATTTCCGCCTTCAAACCGGTAGCAGGTGTGGATGGGGCAAAAGAATGTCCCAATGCCTCAAAACTTATACGCTTTGGGTATTCCAATTCGACAAAAGCCTTTACGGGAACACTTATAAAAGCCTTATGAAAAGAAAGTTTCGTTTCATATCCAAATCCATCCAAAACTTTTTTACAATATTCCAAGCTTTCTACTTCTTCTTTTGTCCCGGAAACTCTAACCCATTTCGCAATTTCAGCAGTATATTCCATAAGATTTTTACCATTAACATTCTCAATTAGTAAATCTTCTTCTTTTTCCATTAATTTAACATATTCAGCCAATTCTAAAAGCCTCCTATCAATTATTTTAAAATTTCATTTACCATTAAAGCCATAACCTTTGATCCCTCAATAAGCGCTTGCAGGTTGAATTTCATATCAGGTTTATGAAGCCCGGGGATAAGATCTGCACCTATGCCCAAAATGGTTGTTTTAAGATTTTTCATTTCATAGGAATAATTATGAAAGTCTTCACCACCGGAAGTAACAACATAATCCGACAAACCCTTTTCTCCTAAAACATAAGTTATGCAATCCTTTGCTATTTTAACAACCTCATCACTATCCGTTGCGGCAGGCACCTCTCCTTTAAGATGACAAACTACATTAGCCCCACATGATTCTCCTATTTTTTCTGCGGAATTTTTAAAAAGCTCCTTCAATTGTTTCATTACGCTATTTGTCTGTGCCCTCATATCAAAGGCCATTTCTGCTTTGCCCGGAATTACATTTAATGCGCTGCCCCCTCCTCTTATCTTTGTTACCTTAAGAGAATGGGGGACTTGGGGGTCCAGCCTTATGCTATTAGCCGCAGCAATAATTAAAGCGCAAACGTCGATGGAGTTTACACCCTGATGAGGTCTTGCCCCATGGGCTTCCGATCCGGTTACCGAGACCTCCATTATTCCTGAGGCTCCATGTCTGATCGAAGGTGAGATTTTACCATAAGGAAGTTCTTCACGCGGTCGTAAGTGAGTCCCTATCAAATAGTCAAGGCCTTCCATTTCCTTAGATTCCAACATTGCTTTTGCCCCTAAAAGTGTTTCTTCCGCAGGTTGAAAGATTATTCGTAATTGCCCTTTTTGGGGTAATTTAAGGCGAGACAATGCTTCAGCCACTGAAAGCACTATAGTCATATTGGCATCATGGCCGCAAGAATGAATATAACTCAGTTCACCGTCTATTTCATGAGGCAATGCATCCATATCCGACCTCAATCCTATACAAGGTCCCGGCTTACCGGAATCAAGTATACCTATAACACCGGTTCCTCCAATTTTCGTTTTTACGGAATAACCCATAGAAGTAAGCCGTTCTGCAAGATACTCAGATGTTTTATATTCCTGAAAACCGATTTCAGGTACAGAATGAAGGTAGTTAAAAGTCTCAATTATGTTTTCTCTTTCTAACTCGAAATATGATAATAATGCGTTCTTCACAGCGTCCTCCTTTTATCTAATTTGTGCTTTATAAACCTTAAAACAGCTTCGCTATATGTCAAGGCGCCTTAAAGTTTCTTTTGTGGGTATGCCATCTTTATCCCAGCCATAAAGCAGGTAATATTCTTCCAACATTTTATAAAAATTAGACCACCCTATTGTTTTTCCCGCCCCGGGTCCATCCGGTAAAGCATCTTCAACAATACGGGGTGCTACCGTATCATCTTTTTTTGTTAGCCCTTCTCGATTATTGTATAGCCTTATGATCGTTTCTGTTCTATCGGCAATGTCTACAAATTCTTCTTCTGTAAAAGTTAAACCCAATACTGCCTTTATATACTCAATATAATCTTCAATAGCTACATGCAAGCTACGGCCAACAAAATCACATACTAAAAGTGTATGCAACAAAGAACGTTCAACAAAAAGTTTTCTCAGTGCATTACTATGACCTTTGATTTGCAACGGATCATCTGTGGCAAATGCCACATGCACAGGTGAGCTTCGTCTATGGCATCCACCTCTTGGTGCCACGGCATAAGCCACCGCACCGCCATAGGCTGCACGAGGATCGTATCCAGCATATTCAAGCCCCTTTGTATGCATTGCAAAATGCTCAGAGCCCTGACCTATTTCTTTGGATAAGGCTCTGACACCTAAAGCAAGCTTCGCACCAAAGCCTCTTTTATGTGCTATATCACTGATTATCCAAGGAAACAAATCTGCATTCCCAAAAGTAAGCTTTAACCCGCCGGTAAAACTTTCATCTATTAAACCTTTTTCAAAACATTCCATGGCAAAGGCTATTGTATTGCCCGTAGAAATAGTGTCCAGCCCTTCTTTATCACATACTATATTTGAAGCTGAAATTATTCCCAAGTCATATATACCTACATTTGAACCAAGCATACTCAATGTTTCATATTCAGGCCCTTCAACATATTGTTCCCCCAAAGGGCCTTTCGAATGGGTCATGATGCCACATGGCGTAATACATGAAATACACCCTTTTGTGTGATATACATGATCCTTAACCCCATTAGCATCAATTTTCCCCATAGCTTCCGGACTTGTGCCTTTTTGGTAGTTTAAGGTCGGCAACATTCCTAATCTATTTGTATTTAGCATAGTGGCTGAGGTCCCAAATTTTCTCCGGTTTTCCACTCTTACATCGTTTTGCGCATCTTTGACATTAGATGCTAAGTGAGACAAAAGTCTATCCTTATCCATGCAGGAAATACCTTTTGTACCGTTTGCTATTAAGGCTTTAAGATTTTTAGAACCCATAACGGCACCCACTCCGCCTCTGCCTGCCTGACGAAAAGTATCGCTATTAATCAGTGCGGAAATTATAAGGTTTTCCCCCGCAGGGCCGATGCAAGCTATTCCCAACCTTTCATTTCCATATCTTCTTTTTAGTATGTGTTCTGTTTCATATGTGTCAATACCCCACAAATCAGTTGCATCAATCAACTCAACATTATTATCGGTTAAACTGATAATTGAGGGGGTTTCGGCTTTTCCTCTTATGATAAGAACATCGCAGCCCGCGTATCTCATTTCCGTTGATAATGCACCGCTTGAGTAGCTTTCCGACCAACCGCCGGTTGCAGAAGATTTTGTTGCCACCAAATATTTTCCTGCACCCGGTGCCGGTGTTCCTGTAAGGGGACCTGAAATAAACATAATAATGTTATCAGGAGATAAGGGGTCTACGCCTTTTTCAGATTCCGTGAACATGAGATATGATGCTAAACCTCTCCCACCAAGATATTTTTTTATGATATTATCCGGTATTTGCTTCATTTTTAAAGTTTTTAAAGATAAATCGTAATCCCACAATCTACCGTAATCTTTCACTTACCTTACCTCCAGTGCTTTTTTTAGCATCAATTCCGCATTACTGCTTATAATTTTCCTTTTTTCATTATCTGTAACATCTAATTTTTTTATGGATGCTACAGGGTTTAAGTCTCCCATATCAAAAGGATAATCAGTACCAAGCACAATTCTGTCAATACCGACTTTGCTGATAATGTATTTAAGTGCATCCATATCATGGATGATAGTATCATAATAAAATCTACTTAAATAAGTTGACGGAGCCGAATCAAGGTGAGAATATTCAGGTCTTACTTCATATGCATGATCAAGCCTACTCGCGGCTAAAGGTAAATAACCCCCGGAGTGAGATAAGCAAATTTTCAAGTTTGGAAAACGCCTAAATATTTCCCCCGCAATAATCCTGATTCCGGCTATTGCTGTATCCAACGGATTGCCTATAATATTTCTTAAATGAAGATCTGTAAACCTTTCTTTTCCGGTTGTATAATGAGGGTGCAGTAATATAAAGGCACCAAGGTTTTCGGCTTTCTCCCAAAATGGATAAAGGGATTCATCATCCAACTCTATACCATTAATATTCGTTGCTATTTGAGCCCCGACAAATCCATAATCTCTAACTGTTCTTTCAAGTTCTTTACATGCCTCACTGACTGAGTTCATAGGCAAATTAGCTAAGCCTATAAATCTTTCTCCGTATTCTTTTATATCTTCGAACATTTGGTCATTCAAAAAGATTGACCATTCTATGCTTTTCTTTTCACTAAGTTCATAATTAAAAGCAAAAGGCGGAATACAAAGTGCCCTGCAATCAATCCCGGCTTTATCCAAATCTTCTATCTGTCTTTCGATACTTATAAGACCCTCATCAAGTTTACCTAATATTTTCCCTTTTATTTGCATATAGTCTAAACCGTCATCTGCCTTTATTGTTTTAAACAGATTTTCATAGTTTGCTTTTTTTATAATAGGCATATAATGACCGTGAACATCAATAATCATAATACCGCTTCTCCTTTAATCAACCAACTACTGTTATCGCCTGCACGGGACAGACCTTTGCACATTCATTGCACCCACAACATTTTATAGGTGACTGAAAACCTTCAAATTCGAAAATTGTTTTACGCGGACACGCTTCTATGCATATACCGCAATTTGTACATAACTGCTCATCTATGCGCCAGTTCTTTCCTTCTTTTATAATTGCGTTAACAGGACATTTTTTAGCGCATATACCACATTGATTACAATAGACCACATCAAAAGTACCTATCATTTTATGACTTTCATTTATTCTGATTGCAGATTTCTTTGTATTTGATTCGTTATAATTCACAAGAGAACATGCCATCTCGCATATACGGCATCCCATACATTTCCTCATGTCTACTTTTATAGCCACAACTTCACCTCTCGCCATCACAAGTCATTTGGTATGAACTATTAGTAAAGCGATTCAGTACCACTCAACAAACCTTCAACCTTATCGGAACTGCTTATCCAACCCAAAGAAGCCCTGATTTGCTCAATTGCAAAATCATGATATTTTTGCCCATTCATGCTTGC
>JAAYKT010000139.1 GCA_012522255.1 Clostridiales bacterium | reverse complement strand
TTTATAATGTGTACGCTGAAAAAAAACTAAAAAAATATCCCCCGGGCGTGATACTTTTTTATTGCACTATTGTAGTTTTTGTTCTTATCTCTGCAATTAATTTTCACTTTTACCTTAACCTCCATGCGTTGGATTTTACAATGCTCAAATTCGCATTGCCTTTATCTACAATTGCAAACATAGCGCCTGTTATTCTCTTATATTCGGGAATAAAAAAAATAGGAGCCCAGTCTGCCTCAATTATTGCTACAGGTGAAGTCCCATTTACCATTATACTGTCTTTTTTGGTCTTGAAAGAAACACTTAATATAACCCAGATATTTGGCAGTGTTTTAATTGTCGGTTCTATCCTATCATTAACTTTAATGGAGGAATAAGCCTATTCCTTATCTTCCACTTCGTTTTCATCTTCACTGTTATCCTTCGTAATACGAATTTTTGTGATCCTTTTATCCTCTACCTCTTCAATACGAAATGTAGCGCTGTCAAATTCAACTTCATCTCCCACTTCAGGCATTTTGCCGGAAAGACTTAAAACCATCCCGCTAATGGTATCAAACTCCAAATCTTCTTCCGGAAGGTCCATATCCATTATATGATTGACCTCGTCAAGGCTGAGCATACCGTTTACTATATAGATTTTATCGTCTATCTTTTCAAACTCCAAAATTTCATCGTCATACTCATCAAATATATTTCCTACAATTTCCTCCAGCAAATCTTCTATAGTTATTAAACCGGCAGTTCCCCCGTACTCATCTATAACGATAGCCATATGATTTTTTGATTTTTGCATATCCCTAAACAAAACATCTATTTTTTTATATTCCGATACATAGTTTGCTTCTCTTATAATATCTTTCAAAGAAATCTCCAGTTCTCCGTCTTTCTTTATAATACCGAACAAATCCTTTACATAAAGTATACCTATAATATTATCTATGGTATCCATATAAACAGGAATTCTGGAAAAGTGTTCCCCAACTATCACATCTAATATCTCTTCCATATCTGCATTAATATTTATTACCACCATATCAGTCCTTGGTGTCATAACTTCCTTTACAATAGTATCGTCAAATTCAAAAATACTGTTAATCATTTCGGTCTCTGTTTCCTGTATCACACCTTTTTCTTCACCGACATTTATCATAAGTCTGATTTCTTCTTCAGTAATCTGCTGACTGTCATATTTAATTGAACCGCCTAAAAGTTTTACTGCTAAATTTGTTGTACTTGTAAGCAATTTTACAATTGGAAATGCAAGCTTTGATATAAATGCCATGGGTCTTGCCGCAAAAAGAGCGATTTTATCTGATTTTTGCAACGCCATTCTTTTGGGCACAAGTTCACCCAATACCAAAGTAATATATGCTATTACCACTGTAATTAAAACAAAAGAAATTGTGTCAGAGAATTGATTTAACAAAACAACATTTGTCTTTTTTAAAATTTCTCCAAATCTGACTGCTAAAGTTTTTGCGCTTAACGCACTGGCAAAAAAACTTGCCAATGTTATGCCAACTTGAATAGTTGCAAGGAATTTACTTGGTTCTTCTAAGTATTTATTTATTATAATTGCTGATTTACTGTTTTTTTCTATTAGAGGCTTTATTTTGGATTGCCTCACAGACAGTATAGCTATCTCAGATGCAGCAAAAAATGCATTAATACAAACCAATATAATTATAAAAAAAAGCTGCCCCCAAAAG
>JAAYKT010000138.1 GCA_012522255.1 Clostridiales bacterium | reverse complement strand
TGCCTTCTGTCTCGGTAGTGTAAATCTTTCTAAATATATCCGGATAATTTATATAAATTAATAATAAATGTATAATATCTTGCTTATTAAAATCAGCATTATTAAAATCTGTTTTGTCTATATCAAGTAATATTATAGTGTTAATGAGCCTTTTAAGCTTTCTTGCGTCCCCAACAAGAGACAAATAAAGATGGAAATCATCCGAATTAAAAATATCTATAATTCCATCAACTGCTTTATCAGCAAGTTCTGAATCAATTAAAGGACTTTTTTGTAACGCTTTATCCTTACTTTCCGTGAAATATTTTAGAAGTAAATCCTTTTCCAAATAGAGATTCATCTTAATATTTATAAATTTTTCTAAGAACTCAATTATTTTTTCTCTGTCTAATGCATCTTGTTTAAACGCTGCAATATTCTCTGTGTCATAGCAAAGTACATAAGAAATATTAGGAAGTGAAAATGCCTTTTTTATGACAAAAAGCACTTCTTTAATTGAAGTGAAAGATAGCCGATCTAGGTCATCAACTATTATAACCACCTTCTTATTAGTGCTCAGTAATGTAGCTTCTAACCTACTAAAAACATCATCGATAGATATACCGTAGAAAGGCACTTGGAAATTTAAACCCAGAAATGAGAATGATGGTTTAGTACTTTTTATAAACTTTGCGTATTTGGATAAGAGAACTTCCAGTTCAGGTTCAAAAACCTGATACTTAATTTCTTTAACTAAGCCATCAATAAAAATCCTTAATAAATCTACATCTCTATTCTCATAACGCAATGGCTCAAAATTATAAATAACCATTTTATTATTATAGTTTTCGTTCCAATACTCCTTACAAAGATTTATAAAAGTTGATTTTCCCGTCCCCCATGGGGCATCAATACCGAATACAAGACTTTCGGGCGATCCATGATTATATACTCTTTTTGCAAATCTTTCGGCTTTATCAGCGAAATTAAACCCATCTTCTTCTTTGCTTTTCTTTTCTTTATCACTCATAAATGAGGATTCTCGATATTCTTTTTTATTTGTGAAGTGAAAAAGAATAACTCTTAAAGTCACCGCCAGAAAAATAATAATTGGTATAGCTATAAGTGATGTTAGTTGAAGCCAAGACATTTTTGCTATCAAACTATTGAAAGCATTAATGTAAAAGCCAGCGAATAAGTAAACTAAAAATACACCTGATAAAAATATGACCAGTAAGTCAAACCTGTAGCTTTTAATGACTGTAATGACTTTTATGTAATTAAGGGCTAAACAGCATAATAATATTATTAAATACGAAAGACTTATTGCAAGTAATAATAACCATTTTTCATTTGAGACAGATAATCTATAATAAAAACCGATAAAATCCATAGCAGGAAATAATATTACAGCACTAATTACCCCTAACAAAAATGTTCTCAATAATACAGGGAAGCCAACTAACGGGAATGATTTCTCTTTGTTGAGACCACTCACATTGATATTCTCCTTCCTTATAATTCTCCTTAGCAGAAATTTTCTTTTTCAATTAGCTAACACTAACTTTCCAACATTAGTCATTAGGTCTCGTCTAACACCTATCCCGCAAAAACAGGAACAAGTTCCTGCATTTCCACGTTGGTTTTTTTCTGCGTTATACCTACCACGCCAGTTCTTTTATTAGCAAACACCTTCCCCCACTAGCCCGGAATGGCAGTTTCCTATCACCGGACAGACGGTGTAAACTACTCCGAAATACTCAAGTAATTAAAAAAAACTGCCACCCAGCAGTTATCCTGATATAATAATGAAATTAAAATGCATGCTATAAATAGGCCTTTTTGTGAATGTCAACGAATAAGTTTACCATTTGACAATGAATTTGTTTACCACTAATGACAACGAAAAAGTTTACCACATTCCGTTCTTTGACAACGAAATAGTTTACCACCCCTCAGTCATTTACTAT
>JAAYKT010000137.1 GCA_012522255.1 Clostridiales bacterium | reverse complement strand
GTTGTAGCTGTTTGTTATTGTAACAGTAGAATAAGAATATCCTATTAAGCCGCCGACATAACTTCCACAAGTAATAGAGCCATTTCTTTGAAAGCATTACGCTACACAAAAGTCTTCACAACTTCTGCGGCGCGCTTGCGGCATCTGACGTATACGCATCTGCGCCGATGTAATCGGCAAACTCCTGCGTAACGGGAGCTCCTCCCACCATAACCTTGACTTATTGCACTTTGCCACCTTGGCCAAAGCATTTATACTCTTATACTTTTATATTGTACTATATTATTTCTTAGGATTCTATACAATAAATCGGATATTTTAATGAAATTACATGTTTTTAGCCTATAAAAGTTTAAAATTCCAAACAAATACAAACTACAATTACCCATACCAGAAGTTTTTATTAAATTTGTGAATGATTCGTTAAATAAGCCGTTTGTCTAGTGACAAACGGCTTATTTGTGCATGCTTTTAGAAATCATTTTTCATAGAGTTATTGAATTAAAGCTTTGATTTTTTACCAACATTATTTAAATTAAAAGTCAATATTCAATAATAAGTTCTCCGCCAAGTTTAAGAGTCCTGATATCAGCTTGCCTTTCTTTTAGTTCCTCGCCATTAAACATTACTCTACGTATATGTTTAGATTCGTCTCGCCCGACTACTTTTATCGTCAATTTATTGTCAAGCATAATCGTAGCCTCATCAACTTGAGGACTACCGACAAGCACTTCGTTTGTGCCGATTACAGGATAAATTCCCAGAATGTTTAATACAAGCCACGACGTCAAGCCGCCAGTATCATCATTACCGCATAATCCACCATTACTTGTATTGAAATTATGCTTTATTATTTCGTTTATTATATCTTCACATTTACTGTACTCATGTAGCTTATGATACATATACATTGTTTCCATATCGGTTTCGTTATTCAGCCCCTCAAAACGCCGATAGCGCTTACCGTGTTTGCAAACAACTCGATACGGCGTAGGAGAAGTGAAATTTGAAACATCGTCACCAATAAATCCAAAGAAAGAATCTAGCTCATTAACTATTTGGGTGGTGTTGCTCTTTGAGAGACGTGCCTCCATAGATGAAGACACTCTAAAGCTATAATTTATATTTGTTCCCTCATAAAACTTACGCCTAATGCCGCTCTTAAGTAGTTCTTTCTTATTATATAACCTTGCCTCACGATATTTTGCTGCTGCATGTATGTCTTCATCCAAATCAACTCCGCAAGCAAGCAATGCATAATATGCGTCTAAAAAATCCAAATTGTGAGTAACATAAGGCTTGAAAATTTTGGCTTTTTGGGACTGATACTCTAAGTCTTTTTTAGCAAGAGGCAACAGTGTGTCATAATCGGCATTAACGCCGTATAAATAAGCCGTAGCAATGCAAAGAGACATCAATGATACTGCCTGCTTAGACCCTCTGAAGCACAGTTCCATAAGCTTTGAATTATGAAAATGTCCCTTGGAAAAGCATTTTGATAAACCGTTCACGATATCTACCGCCTTATCTGGGTAAAAAATATACATGAGTGGGAAATGTGTTTTATACATATCCCACATAGTTGCTAAATCGAAAACAGGATAAACGAAGTTATCTATACAAGGTTTTTTAAGTGTGTGATATAGCGCAGTATAAAACAATATCTGCGTCCTCTCATCACTCTTTATGTCTACCACAGACAGCGTCTTTTCCCAAATGTCTTCGGCTCTTTTTCGGGCTTCAGAATAATTCGAACATGATGAAGCCACTCTTTTGCAAGCTTCGTCAGCCGATACGAAGGAATAGCTTACAGATAATGAAACGTTATCATTATCGAATTTTAGATTATACTTTCCATTCTCTTTTTCCAAAGCGTACTTATTTTTTGATGCCACAGCAAAATATAAGGGCATACCATCTATATCTACGCAAAATGCTAGAGCATCGCCTCTTCTCTCTTCAGTATACTCATAATTCAACACCTTACATCTTTTACTTTGGTTATCCAATCCTCCGTAATAAGGCAAAATGCTGATAGTTTTGTCTTTGTTAAATGCAAACTCATAATTAGCTGTCACACCGTCCAATGCCACCTTTGCGCAATAATCAGGCATGTCTGCTTCATACCATCCGCATCCTCTGTTAATTCTCATGTTAATTGCAAAGCTTGAACCCATTATGGATTTTTGAGATTAAATGCAAATAGAATGCATAAAAAGAGACAATAAATGATTTCAAAATTGACATAAGATCTCTGTAATGGTAAT
>JAAYKT010000018.1 GCA_012522255.1 Clostridiales bacterium | reverse complement strand
TGGATATACATCGGGATGCTTTTACAGTATTAGGAAATGAACATAGAAAGGTAAAAAAGGGTGAGTATACTGCAACAATAAAAGGCAAAAATGCGGCTAAAGTAATGTTAGTTATCAGTGATGCCAACCCTAATTATAATGAATTAGAAAAGTTTGCGGCATATATTAAGAAAAAAATGGATAAACTATATCCCGGATTATATTTGAGAACAGACAAAAAGACCAGAAGCAAATACAATTTATATGTCAGTGATTACTCTATTTTAATTGAAATAGGTTGTATGTTGAATACTGTTGATGAAGCGGCTTACACGGCAGAACTTATATCAAATGTGATAGGGGAGGTATTAAAGGATTTACAGGAGTGAAAATTTTGAATAGGATAGAAGAAAAAAAACTTAAAAAAGAGATAATTAAAGAAAAAAGTAAACGTATAGCAATCATCCTTATTTGTTTAGTTTTTTTTATTGGTATGATCTATATAACTGATACTGCCACCTCAAGAATGCTACAAAAAAGTGATGATAAGCATGCATTTTATATTAATATGAAAGAAGATGGCATAATAAGGATGGATATTGCAGGGAAAACACTTGAACTGTATATAAATCCTGTTATCGATGTTCTCAAAGGGTTGTATATTAAAATAACAGAGGGTATTTCCGCCATGTAGTTGCAGGGCGGCTTTTCTTATTCATTCCTACTTTTATGTTAGGAATGTATATGTTATAATTTGATGTGCAATAACTTTAGAAAGATAAAGGGGAATTCACTATGCCTAACGACAGACAAAAACATATAAGAAATTTTTGTATTATTGCCCATATCGATCATGGCAAATCTACTCTTGCAGATAGGATGATAGAGACAACGGGCGTTATTTCGCAAAGAAACATGCAATCACAAATATTAGATAATATGGATTTGGAAAAAGAACGGGGTATAACAATTAAGCTTACTTCTGTACGGTTGGAATATAAGGCAAAGGATGGACAAACATATATTTTTAACCTTATAGATACTCCCGGGCATGTGGATTTTACATACGAAGTATCAAGGAGCCTTGCAGCTTGTGAGGGAGCAATTGTAGTGGTAGACGCCACACAGGGTATTGAGGCCCAAACTTTGGCAAATGTATATTTAGCTTTGGATAACGATTTGGAGCTGTATCCGGTTATAAACAAAATAGACTTGCCCAGTGCAGACCCGGAGTTTGTAAAAAAAGAAATAGAAGATGTTATTGGATTGGATACGGAAGATGCAGCTTTGATATCGGCGAAAGAAGGCATAGGGATTGGTGAGGTTTTGGAGGGTATAATTAAGTATGTTCCAAGCCCGAAGGGTGACATTGAAAAACCATTTAAGGCTTTGATTTTCGATTCCCTTTATGATAGTTATAAGGGTGTTATTGCATATATAAGGGTTTATGACGGAGTTATTAAACCCGGGATGACAATAAGAATGATGTCAAGCGGTGCTCAGTATGAAGTAGTTGAGGTAGGTACTCTAAGGCCTGGATTTTATGCCGGAGAAGAGCTGTCTGCGGGTGATGTGGGTTATATAACCGGCAGCATTAAAAATGTAAGAGATATTCATGTGGGAGATACGATTACAGATGCAAAAAATCCGTGTGATAAACCTTTACCCGGCTATAGGAAGGTAACTCCCATGGTATATTGCGGCATATATCCTGCTGATGGTGCGGATTATAACGACTTAAGAGATGCATTGGAAAAACTGCAACTTAACGATGCCGCATTATTGTTTGAACCGGAGGTTTCAGTTGCATTGGGTTTTGGATTCAGATGCGGTTTTTTAGGTCTTCTCCATATGGAAATAATACAGGAAAGGCTCGAAAGAGAACATAATCTCGATTTGATTACCACGGCGCCAAGCGTGATTTATCATGTTATGAAAACCAATGGTGAACTGTTTGAAGTTTCAAATCCGACAAATTTACCGTCCCCACAGGAAATAGATTATATGGAAGAACCAATAGTAGAAGCCTCAATAATGACTCCAACGGAATACGTAGGTGCAATTATGGAACTGTGCCAAAATAGAAGAGGCGCTTTTATCAATATGGAATATATAGAAGAAAAAAGGGCTATATTACATTACACTTTGCCTTTAAATGAAATAATATATGATTTTTTTGATGCACTGAAATCGAGAACCAAAGGATATGCATCACTTGATTATATGCTTAAAGGTTATCAAAAATCTGATTTGGTAAAATTAGATATTTTAATAAATTCCGAGGTTGTTGATGCGTTATCTTTTATTGTGCATAAGGATAAAGCCTATCCCAGAGGGAGGGCAATGTCAGAAAAGTTAAAGGATGTTATACCTAGACAACTTTTCGAAATACCCATTCAGGCTGCTATAGGACAAAAAATTATTGCCCGGGAAACAGTAAGAGCCTTAAGGAAAGACGTTTTGGCAAAATGTTACGGAGGGGACATAACGAGGAAAAAGAAGCTTTTGGAGAAACAGAAGGAAGGCAAAAAAAGAATGAGGCAAATTGGCAGTGTTGAACTTCCACAGGAAGCATTTATGTCTGTTTTAAAGCTTAATGATTAGGTGAAAAGATGAAAGAAATAGGCCTATATATTCACATTCCTTTTTGTAAAAAAAAATGCCTGTATTGCGATTTTAATTCATATGAAATCCATGATGAGGATAAATATATAGATGCCTTATGCAAAGAAATAGGCATCTATATGGGTAAATATAAATTTAAAACTGTTTTTTTTGGTGGGGGGACCCCCACATTAATTAAGTGGCAAAATATAAAGAAGATTATGAATGTGATAAAACCGAATATTAAAAAAAATGCTGAAATAACTATCGAATGTAATCCGGAAACAGTAAACGTAACCACCATGGGTATGTATCGCAAAATGGGAATCAACAGATTAAGCATAGGGCTTCAGGCAACGCAGGATGAATTGCTTGAAACAGTGGGCCGCATACATAATTTTGGGGATTTTTTAAATTGCTATGACTTGGCAAGGTCTCGGGGCTTTCAAAACATAAATATCGACTTAATGTTTTCATTGCCGGGACAAGACATTTTGATGTGGCAAGAGACATTGGCAAAGGTGTGCAGTTTAAAACCTGAACATATATCATGTTATAGTTTGATAGTGGGAGAAACAACTCCGCTTTTTTCTTTGATTAAGTCAGGAGATTTGGTAATACCGGATGAAGATACAGACAGGGAAATGTATCATCTAGCGGAAAATGTTTTATCAGATTATGGATATAAGCAATATGAGATATCAAACTTTTCTAAAGAAGGATACAAATGCTTGCATAATCTAATATATTGGGAAAATGAAGAGTATTTGGGCGTTGGAGCCGGTAGCCATAGCAAATTGGAACAAAGAAGATTTTGGAATATAAAAGGTGTTAAAGATTACATTGAATTAATGGACGGAAAAGATAGTGCCATGTCAGGTTTTGAAGATATAGGAACAGAAGAAGATATGTGGGAGACCATAATCCTGAACTTAAG
>JAAYKT010000136.1 GCA_012522255.1 Clostridiales bacterium | reverse complement strand
GGGTTAAAGTAGTAAAAAACAAAGTAGCACCCCCTTTTAAACAGGCGGAATTTGATATTATATATGGAGAAGGCATATCTAAAGAAGGAAATATATTAGATGTCGCTGTAAACAATGATATTATACTTAAGAAGAATAAAACTCAATATGATATCATAATAGACGGTGACCAAAGAATAACTGTCGATATGAGTTTAGTAATAAAGTTCAACATTAACAAAAGTATGGAAATAGACGAAGAATGGCTTAAAAGATTAGAAGATGAGGTAGGATTTTACAATGCCTACGAATATGCTCTGAGATTGCTTACGATAAAAGGAAGAACAACAGGTGAAATAAAAAATAAATTATTTCATAGAGACTATAGTATCGAAACAATAAACAAAACGTTGGATAAACTAATGAATATGGGATATATAAATGATGAGAAATATATAGAGGATTTTATAAAAGAAAAATGCTCACTCCCCGGAATGAGCAGAAAAGCAATATTCTATAAATTATTAAATAAAGGATTGGATAAGTATATTATAGAAAAAAAATTTAACGAAGCAGAGATTGATGATTACAATACGGCTGTAATGGCAGCAAGGAAAAAAGCTAAAACAATCGTAGGCGAGGACAAGGTCATAAGGAATAAACTCTATTCATATCTTAAAGGAAAAGGCTATTATGATGATATATGTTATAAAGCCATTAACACTGTGCTGGGCGAGCACTGATGGCAACATATGGATGCCTTGCTTGACAAAAAAAACTAAAAGATATAGAATTATTTTAACATGGTGTATCAGATAAAAGTGAATTGAATATAGAATAAAAAATGATATATTTATAGCACGTAAAGGAGGTGAAGTAGATATACAAAGAGTAGGAATATATGCTGCAATTGGTTTTATATGCTTTATAGTTGGATACCTTGTAAGAAGATATATTGCAGAAGCGAAGATAAAAAACGCTGAGGAAGCAGCGAGAAAGATTATAGATGATTCTCAAAAAGAAGCTGAGAACAATAAGAAAGAGCTTTTATTTGAGGCAAAAGAGGAAATTCATAAACAAAGATCTGAACTTGAAAGGGAAATAAGAGATAGACGGAGTGAAGTGCAAAGAATAGAAAGACGCCTCCTTCAAAGAGAAGAACTTCTTGATAAAAAGTTGGATGCAGTTGAACACAGAGAAGATGCTGTCGTAAAAAAACAAAAAGAAGTGCAAAAATCTTATGATGATGCGAAAGAACTGTACAATGTACAGCTTAAGGAGCTTGAGCGTATTTCTAATTTATCCTCAGAAGAAGCTAAGCAATTATTATTAAGTGATATAGAGAAGCAAATTAAACATGAAGCAGCCATGATGATTAAAGATATTGAAACAAAAGCAAAAGAAGAAGGCGAGAGAAAGGTAAAGGAAATAGTCTCTTATGCCATTCAAAAATGCTCTGCCGATCATGTAGCGGAAACTACAGTATCAGGCGTTGCTCTGCCCAATGATGAAATGAAGGGTAGAATAATTGGCAGAGAAGGAAGAAATATTAGGACATTAGAAACCCTTACGGGGATTGATTTAATAATTGATGATACACCTGAAGCTGTTATTTTATCAGGGTTTGACCCCATCAGAAGGGAAGTAGCTCGAATATCGCTGGAAAAACTTATAATAGACGGCAGAATACATCCGGCAAGGATCGAGGAAATGGTAGAAAAGTCTAATAAAGAAGTAGATAATTATATAAGAGAACAAGGTGAACAGGCGACTTTTGATACCGGGGTACACGGGTTACATCCGGAGATTATAAAACTGTTGGGACGGTTAAGATTTCGAACCAGTTACGGTCAGAATGTATTAAATCATTCAATTGAAGTATCTCATTTAGCCGCGGCAATGGCTGCGGAATTGGGAGCAGATGTAAATCTTGCCAAAAGGGCCGGTTTGCTGCATGACATAGGAAAAGCCGTGGATCATGAAGTAGAAGGTCCCCATGTACAAATAGGAGCAGATTTAGCAAAAAAATACAAAGAGTCTCCCGAAGTGATTCACGCCATTATGGCACACCATGGTGACATTGAGCCAACCACAGTAGAGGCTGTGCTGATACAAGCAGCAGATGCAATATCGGCTGCAAGACCCGGTGCAAGAAGAGAAACATTAGAATCGTATATAAAAAGATTGGAAAAACTTGAAGAAATAGCGAATTCGTTTGAAGGAGTAGAAAAATCTTTTGCTATTCAAGCGGGCAGAGAGATAAGAATTATGGTTAAACCTGAAGATGTAAGTGATGCGGATATAATATACATTGCAAAAGATATAGTAAAAATGATAGAAGATGAACTTGAATATCCCGGTCAAATAAAAATTAACGTAATAAGAGAAACAAGAGCTATTGAATATGCAAAATAAAGAAGAACGGTTAAGGCCGTTCTTTTTATATAATAGGAGGGCTTTTATGAACATTTTATTCATCGGAGACATTATGGGCAGAACAGGCAGAAAAGTTATAAGAGAAAGACTTCCTTATATAGTAAGTGAAAACAAAGTTGATTTTGTAATTGCAAATGGAGAAAACAGTGCAGGCGGAACCGGTATTACAAAGAAAATCTATGATGAACTACTTAGTTATGGTATAGACGTAATCACTTTGGGTAACCATGCATGGGCAAAAAAAGAGGTGTTCAGTTTTATAAACGAAGCAGACAGATTAGTAAGACCTGCCAACTATCCTGCAGGAACACCCGGTAACCCTTATATCATAATTGAACATATAGGTGTAAATATAGCAATTGTAAATTTGTGCGGTAGAATATATATGGACTGTATAGATTGTCCTTTTAAAACTATTGAAACCATTATTTTAGAAATTCAAAACAAAGCTGATATAATAATTCTTGACTTTCATGGAGAGGCAACATCCGAAAAAATTGCCATGGGTTGGTTTTTGGATGGAAAGGTCACCGCGGTACTGGGCACACATACACATGTGCAAACTGCAGATGAGAGAGTTCTCCCCGGAGGAACAGCATATATTAGTGATGTGGGTATGACAGGGCCTAAGAATTCTGTTTTGGGAGTTAAAAAAGACATAATCATAAAGAAATTTCTGACCGGATTACCGGGGAGATTTGAAATAGAGGATGACGACGGACAATTTAATGCAGTTGTATTGACGTTGGGAGACTGTTTGGAAGCTGCAGATATTAAAAGGTTGAATCTATAGAATTTCTGCTAAAATAAAGGATTTTAAGAATATATGTAGAATAAAATGGATGTAATACTAAATAGTACTACTAAAATAGTGGTATTTAAGGGGGCATTATTCTAATGGAAGTATTAAAAGTATCATCAAAATCTAATCCAAACTCTGTTGCCGGTGCTTTAGCTGGAGTCTTGAGGGAAAAAGGCGGAGCTGAAATACAAGCTATCGGTGCAGGAGCCATAAACCAGGCAATAAAAGCAATTGCCATTGCAAGGGGATTTGTTGCTCCCAGCGGTATGGATTTAGTATGCGTACCTGCCGTCACTGACATAGATATTGAGGGTGAAGAGAGGACAGCTATAAAACTAATCATAAGCCCAAGATAATACATAAAAACAAAAGCACAACAGGTGCTTTTGTTTTATTTTATAGCAGGAAAGCGAAACTTCCTGCTATAAAATATACGATGATGAAAAAGGAGACTGCTATGGAATATGCAGATTTACACATCCATACTACTGCCTCTGACGGGATTTTATCACCGGAACAGGTAATATGGTGGGCAGCTAAAAAACAACTGAAAGCAATCAGTATTACAGATCATGATACAATAAATGGCGTCGCAGAAGCTTTACTGATAAATAAACAAAACAATGATATTGAGATAGTACCCGGTATTGAATTAAACTCTTATTTTAATGGAGAAGAAGTGCATGTCTTGGGTTATTATATTGATATTACCGATGAAGCTTTTTTAAATAAACTGAAAGAAATACAAGATTCCAGATATAACAGAGCTCTAAAAATAATAAAGAAACTGAATATGTTAAATATAAGCATTAGTGTAGATCAAGTCCTCAGTATTTCAAAGGGCGATAGTGTCGGCAGGCCTCATATTGCGCGGGCGCTTGTAAAGAACGGATATGCAAAGGATGTAAAAGATGCTTTTAATAGGTATTTAGCTAAAGATTGTCCGGCATATGTGGAAAGATACAAACTAACGACAAAGCAAGCAATTGAAACGATCAACAACATTAAAGGAATACCGGTTTTGGCACATCCCGGTTTGCTAAATAATAAAGCGATAATAAATGAATTGTTGGATTTAGGATTTAGAGGAATAGAGGTTTATCATTCAAAGCATGATGAAAGTGCTGTAAATAGGTTTCTGAAAATTGCCTTAGAAAAGGATCTGTTAATCACAGGAGGATCCGATTGTCATGGAAAATTAATTGACGGAAAGCCTGAACTTGGTAATGCAACAATTGACCATGGCAAATTTATAGAGCTAAAGAAGGCAGCGATAAGCAAAAATTAAAAAGATAAAAAGGATACCAAGCTGCTAACACAAAATATGAAGCAAATACAATAAAAGAGATAGATTTTTTCTATCTCTGCTGTTTATTAATTCTGTTTAGTTTTTTTCATATTTTTGAAGCCCCGATTTCTAAAAATGGCAGGGGAGTAGGGACTCGAACCCTAAGCCAACGGTTTTGGAGACCGCTACTCTACCAATTGAGCTACACCCCTACGCACGATTTTAATTATATAAAATATATATACTGATGTCAACAACAAAGAAAAATCGGTAATCAGTTCTTCCCTCCTCACCTTTACCATTATATGTAAGTTAATAAAAATGTTTCTATACATTTGATTAGATTACTATATGTTACTGTCATCATATTAAGTGAAATATCCATTCTTTTGCAGCTAATTTTAAATTAATATAACCCGGAGCCATTGAATTTACTTATGGAATCGGGTATTTTTATTTCATTTTATTGTCAAGTAATACTGGATTAATTAAGATTAATAAGGTATAATAGAAAGAAACGGGTGATATTATGTTTTTAAGGAAAGCTACTAATAAAAAAACCGGCAGAACCTATCTTTCTATTGTACATAGTTATTGGAATGCTAATGAAAAGAAATCCCGTTCCTATGTTGTTAAATCTATAGG
>JAAYKT010000135.1 GCA_012522255.1 Clostridiales bacterium | reverse complement strand
GGCCCCAAACCTATCTCCCAAAAATTATCTTCTTTGCCCATCCTAACAATCTTTTCTTTAGGTATGCCTATTTTTTTATTCCATATTTCTAAGGCTTCGTCATCATCTTCATAAATTGTTATCCAAAGCTTATCTTCCGGCAGGTTTAACCATTCAGTGCAAAACTCCCAAGCCCATTTGATTGCATCATCCTTAAAATAGTCACCAAATGAGAAATTTCCCAGCATTTCAAAAAACGTTCCGTGCCTGTCTGTTTTTCCTACTCTGTCTATGTCCGGTGTTCTTATACATTTTTGACATGTGGTTGCTCTTTTATGAGGCGGAGTTTTTTGCCCGGTAAAATAAGGCTTCAATGGTGCCATACCGGAGTTTATAAGCAGCAGACTCTTATCATTTTCTGGTACCAAAGAGGCAGATTTTAACCTCAAATGATCTTTTGTTTCAAAGAATTTTAAAAACAGTTCTCTTATTTCATTTAATCCGTATTTGTTCATAATTATCCTCCTCTTATATAAGAAATAGTCCTTCCAATACTAAGCATATCCCGTAATATTCTGCCTACACATTTTTTGTTTTATATAGCCTTAATAAGATAAAAATCCCCCGTCCCCAGATAGGGACGAAGGAATTGCTTCGTGGTACCACCCTAATTGCCTAAAAGGCCTCTTAGCCGGTTAAAACCGGTGCAGTATAACGGCTGCTCCGTCTTTTTGACAGCTAAGCGGTAGCTTCGGTTATTCTTTTGGGGATTTCCACCCTGCACCCCTCTCTGTAACTCATAATAACCTACTTATCCGCCTCATAGCCTCATATGAAATTATCTCAAATTATATAGCAGTCTTTATTAGTTGTCAACTGATGGCTTATGTCCTTTTCAAAGGCATGTGGGTTTACTATGGCACCAAGGAAAATCCAAAAGATAAATGCCACGCATACTACGCTGATGTTAAAAAATGCCTGAACAAGATATGAAGTAACTGCAGTTAAGTACATCATATAGTCAGAATCTGATTTTGTATGTTTGATGCCTTTAGCCATACATATTCCAATAAAAGTAAGATATAGTATCAAAGATGGTATACCTGTTGTTACCGCTATATGTAAATATTCATTGTGAGCTTTATCATATAAATATACCTTGCCGTATTTCTCCATCATTTCATCTTTATACTTTGCGGTAAAAACAATTCCCAGATTTTCTAATCCATAACCCACCAATGGTCTTTCTTTTATAAGCACAAGAGTTCTTGACCATATATATATCCTGCTGGCTCCGGCTTTTTCATAGTTTTCCTCTTTGGCTATGAATTTTTGTGCATCCCCGCCTATACTTAGAAATCTTCTTAATAATCTGCCTTCACTTTGTATATTTACCGAAACCGTTATTAACAACAGAATAGTCAAAAGCAGTATAAATTTCTTCCTATACGCCCTATTCTTGAGTATATAAAATACCAGCATTATAAATGTAACACCAAACCCAAGATAGGCACTTCTTGTGAAAGTCAATAATAGGCATAGATAAATCATTGCGCATGTCGGTAAATAATGTACTTTTTGACTCTTTAAATACTCAAATGCGGATATAGGAAACAGTAATACAAGATAGCTCCCTAAAAAGTTCGGATTTCCCATAGTAGAAAATGTACTTACCCAGGAATATCTGATGTCATCCCGCGGTATGGGATCAAATCCAAAATACTGCATTATCCCATACAATGAAACCAAAACAGCACTCAGTATAATCCATTTAATATATTTCTGGCAATGCGTATAGTAAGTTTTTGAAATAACAAAAAGTACACCATATGCCAATATTGCAAATAAACCTTCTTCTCGCCTGAATCCGCCCCAAATTGTATTAGTATAATTAATTGAAAATATCGTTGAAACCACAAGTGTCAGCCAATACAATAAAAGTATAATTGATAAAGCATCATTGGTAATCTCGGACTTCTTAGTAGCAATTGCATGACATACATATAAAAGT